>JAATFN010000305.1 GCA_015655165.1 Betaproteobacteria bacterium
ACAACAGGGCAGCTATGATCTTTATGCAAGTGGTCCTTTCCAGTTGTTAGGACGTGAGCATCTGCTGGTTGTCGGCGCAAGTCAACGCAATCTGAAGTTCGATGGTGAAACAAAGCAAGGTGTCATTATCGATAGCGATATGGATTTGCATAACTGGAATCCGGATGTGATTCCCAACCCCAATATTACGCTTGCAGGCTGGTTGGATGTCAATCTTAAACAGAAAAGTACTTATGCTACAACGCGTTTGAATGTCACTGATGCATTAAAAGTAATTGTGGGTAGTCGTTTTGACTGGTATGACTATTCTAACTATTACACAGTGCTGGCAATTGCACCTGCCAACTATAAAATTACGCGTCAGATGACCAAATATGCCGGGATTATTTATGACCTCGATGCGCATCATTCCGTGTATGCCAGTTATACCGACATCTTTAAGCCCCAGAATTATTATGATGTGAACAATACATTGCTCGAGCCGATTAAAGGCAAGAACTATGAGATCGGTATTAAGGGTGAATACTTTGATGGTGCATTGAATGCTTCTGCTGCCATCTTCCGTATGGATCAGGAAAATCGTTCTAAAAAAGTCGGCGATGTATCGTCATGTAGTACATATCCCGCAGCTTGTTATGAAGCGGCAGGGCTGGTACGTAGTCAAGGTATTGATCTGGAAGTGCATGGTGCATTGACACCACGCTGGCAAGTGGGCGCCGGCTATACCTATACGGAAGCCAAATATCTGAAAGATGCCGATCCAACCAAGATTGGTACCTGGTTTGATACGGATGTACCGCGTCATTTGTTTAAACTGTCAACGTTATATAAGTTCTCTGGCGACTTGCAAAAATGGCGTGTGGGCGGTGGTCTCTACTGGCAAAATGCAATCTACAACGAAGGCACGAATAGTGATGGCTCGGCATTCAAAACAGAGCAAAAAAGCTATGCGCTAGTTGACTTGATTGTCGGCTATAAAGCGACTCACAATATCGATGTACGCTTCAATATCAACAATCTCTTTGATAAAAGCTACTATAACTCCTTTGCCAATACCCCGGCTTTCCCGAGCAGCGTGTATGGTGACCCGAGAAACTTCATGTTGAGTATGAATTACACCTTTTAATCGATCTTCGCGGGCACCGCCCATTGGCGTGAGAAAGCCGGTAACTTTGGGGTTGCCGGCTTTTTATTGTCGAATTTGTCGCGTTCGATCGCTAAAACCGGCATTGTCAGATTGATAGCAACCCCATATAATCAAGAATGGTTATTATTTACAATTTTATAGTGTGATTGTTCATTCCCGTGTCACTCCCGCAAAACGTCACTGCTGACAGCATTACTACGCTCTATAGCACCCATCATCAATGGTTGTTGGGGTGGTTTTTACGCCGGATGCATGATGCAGGTAATGCGCGTGATTTAACCCAGGATACGTTTGTCAAAGTGCTCGTGGCAGGTAATTCTGCCGATATTCGCGAGCCTAAGCCTTTTCTGGCCACGATTGCCAAACGCCTGTTGGCCAATCATTGCCGGCGTGAAGAAGTTGAGCGTTGTTATCTGGATGCCTTGATGCAGATGCCGGAGCCGACCTGTCCGTCTGCGGAGACATTGTCTATCGTCATGGAGTCGTTGTTGTTGATCGACCGGGCATTGTCGGGGTTGTCTGCCAAAGCTAAAACAGCATTTTTGCTTGCCCATCTCGATGGATTGACATATGCCGAGATCGCTGCTGAACTGGATGTAACGACGCACTCTGTTAAAAAATATCTGTCGGCTGCCAATATGGCATGTTTTTTCGCAGTGCCTGATTGATTGGTTCTTGCGCCTTAGTGTCTTTATTTGTTTGTTGTTTCCCTTCTTTTTCTCTTTATACATGATGTTCTGATGCAGCAAGCTAAATTCAATCGTGCCCAGCCGCCAATCGGTGTGGTGTATGCCAACGGCCAGCCCATTGATGTGCGTGTGGCGCGTGAAGCCGCCGAATGGCTGACCTTGCTCATGAGTGGCGACGCGAGTGCATCAGACAAACACCAATGGCAACTATGGCGACAAGCCAATGCGGATCATGAGCGTGCATGGACACATATCGAACGTGTTTCAGCCGGCTTTGCTGGTATGGATCGCACGGCTGCAGAGCAAACATTGGGGCGCCGTGGTGTGGCGAGAAGAAAGGGATTGGGTTTACTGGTCTGGTTGACGACACTTGGTGTGGTTGGCTGGAGTGGTAGTCGTACACAAGTTGCACAACAGATGTTGGCCGATGTCCATACCGGTGTGGGGCAAGCACGCGAGATGACATTAGCAGATGGCAGTACACTCTGGTTAAATAGCGATAGTGCGGTCAATATCCGGTTTAGTGATACGGAACGTGTATTGGAATTAGTTGCTGGTTAAATCTTTATTGCGACAGCAAAAGAAGCAGGTAGGGCGTATCGCCCGTTTATGGTGACAACAGACGATGGTGTCGCTCAGGCTTTGGGTACACGCTATTCTGTTCGCCAGCAAGCCGCAAGAACAACTGTGGCAGTAGAAGAGGGGGCTGTCCTGATGCGTACAAAAATGTCAGGGCAGCAGTTGGTGCTGCAAGCAGGGCAGGTATCCTCAATGACGCAACAAGAGATTGGTGAGGCCACAACTGTCAGGGAGTCTGTCTGGGCATGGAAACAAGGCCAGATTCTGGCGGACAATATGCGATTAGACGATTTTATTACCGAATTAAGTCGTTACCGTACAGGGTTTGTGTCTGTTGATCCTGCCATTGCGGAGCTACGTATCTCAGGCGTATTCCCTGTGGCAAAACCGGATGATGTGCTTGCATCATTGACGAACTCCTTGCCGGTCAGTATCCATACGGTTGCCCATTACTGGGTCAAGGTTGGTCCGGCAGGTAAGTAGCGAGATATAAGGTATGCAGGGCCAAGTCTATTTTTTTTAAAAAAAGTATTACCCGATTTTGTATTTCGGGTGACCTATTGATTGAAAAGTCTCATTTGATGTGTTCAATAAAAGGTCATCATGTCTTACTCACATAAACAACACAATAATCTTGCCCGTCGCGGCAAACTAAAGCCGGTTGTGGTTGCCGTACATCTGGTGTTTATCGGATCTGTTCTATTCATGACGGCGCCAGACAGTGTCATGGCACAAACGACGGCCACGCCAGCACAACAAGCGACCTACACCTTCAATATCGGTGCGGGGGACTTGGCGACGGCATTACGTCAGGCTGGCAGTACCGCAGATGCCATATTAAGTTTTACACCCGCACAGACGAACGGTAAACAAACACAAGGAGTGAACGGGCGTTATACCTTCAATCAGGCATTGCAGATTCTGTTGGCAGGTACCGGGTTGACTTCGGAGCGCAGTACGAATGGCAGTTATGCATTGAAAGTGCTCGCCAATGGGGAACAGAGTGTGTTGCCTGAAGTGATCGTGAAGGCTGTTACGCCGAATGTCGGTGATGCGGTCACAGAAGGTACGGGTTCTTACGCAACCCGGTCGATGAGTACGGCAACCAAGCTGGCGTTGTCGCAGCGTGAGACACCGCAATCTGTTACCGTCATGACGCGTCAACGCATGGATGACTTGGGACTTGCGGACATGAATGACGTTGTGAACAGTACACCAGGCGTCGTTTTTTTCAAGCAAGGACCTGTCCGGCAGCAGTTCTACGCACGTGGCTTTCAGGTTGATAACCTGATGTTCGACGGGCTGGTGAGTAATATCAATCTGACGAGCGGACTGTCGACCGACCTGCTTTTGTCGGATCTGGCACTCTATGATCGGGTCGAGGTTGTTCGCGGTGCGGCAGGACTCATTCAGGGCTCAGGAAGCCCGTCCGCAGCGATTAACCTGGTGCGCAAGCGACCCACTAGCGAAAGACAGATCAGTATCACGGCAGCAACAGGCAGTTGGGATCGCTATCGCGCCGAGATCGATGCTTCTGGGCCCATTAACGAAGCAGGTAGTTTACGTGGTCGCCTCGTTGCGGCACGTCAGAACGAGAAAAGCTTTCAGGATGTTGTCGACAAGAAGCGCACGCTCTTTTATGGCGTCCTTGAAGCCGATCTGGGTCGCAATACCCGGTTGACCATTGGTGCATCAGCCCAGGAAGAAGACAGTCACAATGGGTGGGGTGGTCTTCCTACGGCCTGGGACGGTAG
>JAATFN010000176.1 GCA_015655165.1 Betaproteobacteria bacterium
GCAAAAATCCCTGTCCAGCTATAGAAAACAACTGAAGGAAACCCTGCTTCTGCTGTTGTTGGTACATCAGGTAATATTGGTGAACGTTCCCGACTCGTTACAGCAATCGCTTTTACCCTGCCAGCCTTAATCAGCTCAGGTACGCTAGGAAGCGAAGGTGCTCCCAGAGTCACCTCATTGGCAACAACGGCGCGCACTGCCTCAGCAGGGCTTTTATAGGGTACATGAAGCATATCCAGCTTACTCTCTATCCTCCACAACTCAACGATAAACCGGGAACCACTCGAATTTCCAGCTGAACCGTATGAAAGTTTTCCTGGGTTGGCTTTGGCTTTTTCTACCAGACTGCGCATAGAACTAATCCCAGAAGAAGGATGAACGATTAGTGCCAATGGGGAGTCATTGATCTGTGCTACAGGTTCAAAATCTTTTAATGGATCATAAGCTAAATTCTTATCGATACTTGACAATAAACCATGCGTACTCACTGAGCCAATAAATAAGGTATATCCATCTGGTTTGGCACTTGCAACAGCTTGTGCTGCTATTGCACCACTTGCACCTGGCCGATTATCCACAACGATTGTCTGCCCTAACTTGTCGCCAAGCGGCTTACTTAAAGCTCTTGCCATAATGTCTGCAATAGAACCGGGAGATTGTGGTACAACCAGCCTGATGGTCCGTTCAGGGTATTGCTCACTTGCTGCCTGCGCAACACCAACGACATTGACCAATAAACCAACGATGACACAGTATGACCAATTAAAACTTAATTTCATGGCAAACCTCTATTTAAAAATATGTATTACCGTTCACAAATGTGTAAACAAATACGCAATATCATCATTTAATTTCTGAGATGGCTTTATCTACCCATCCTCTAGGCCATGTCCGTGTGCTGATCTGTTGCGCCCACTGCTTCTCTACTTCAGCATGTGCCTTCGCTTTTTCAATAATGTCCTGTGCCTCTACACGCGGTATGACAATGATGCCATCATCGTCAGCGACAACAAGGTCACCAGAGGCTATAGACAGGCCTCCTGCCGCGATAGGGTATCCAACTTCGCCAGGGCCACTCTTCCAAGGACCATTTGGTGTAACTGCTCTTGCATAAACGGGAATATCAAGATCTCTTAAACCATCTTGATCACGAATTGCTCCATCGATAACAATACCTGCAATGCCACGAGAAGCGGCATAACGCCCCATCATTTCCCCCAGCAAAGCATTGTCGATGGCACCACCGCCATTGCATACAACAATGTCACCCGCCTGTGCGATATCCAGTGCTTTATGCAAGAAAAGATTATCTCCAGGGCGTACACGGACTGTTAATGCAGATCCCGCAAACCCCCTTGCTTTTTTCGAGTAATTCTGAAAACCACCATGAAAACTAAATAGTCGATGAGATATGTCTCCAATCACAGCGACAGGCAGGTTTTTGGCTGTCGTTACAAGTGACTGGGCAACACGATCAAATGCTGTATTGATTCTGTTCCCAATTTGTGATGCAGGCATATGATTCCTTTATGGATGGAAGATGAAGGATCCAGATCATCCCACCTAAATTGTTTTAATAAAAATACAATTTAGTCATATTTATATGTATTTTTTTAATATTGTATTAACTTAAGTACAATTTAGAGTATTTGCTAAAATAAACTGCATCGCACATTCATTGAATAAATATATTTATACTTATCACAAAAGCCTTGTTGTGCTTGATTCAAGAAATCTCTACACTTTGCACTAAATTGCATTCCCATCAAGGCAATGCATCATTCAGCCATCATACTCAGCCAATAAATTTATTAAACTTTCTATGTGCAGTTCTCCAAATAATGCTTATTCTCTGCTACGTAAGAAAATTATTCTGGGCGAGTATCCGCCAGGACAAAGGCTCAAAGAGCAATCTCTAGCTGCTGCTTTGGGAGTAAGTCGTTCTCCAATACGCCTCGCATTTCAACGACTTGTTGACGAAGGCTTATTGATTGCCCAGAAAAATTGTGGTGTCGCAGTAGCCCCATGGACCGACAAGGACAATGACGAAGTTTTTGATTTACGTGCACTTGGAGAATCTCATGCTGCAAGCCTTGCAGCACAACGCAGACAATCTGACCATCTGGCTATGTTGCATCAACTAAATGACAACATGGCTTCATTAATTGCTAAGCGACCCACTGATTTTCTGACAGACCTACAACAGGTAAATCGACAATTCCATGAAACAATATTGCAAGCTGCAAGCTCACCAAGATTGACGCAATTCATACAAAGCCTTTTATCGGTAGAACGCGTTGCCGGTGCATTTTTTTATTATTCGGCAGAAGAATTAGAGAACAGCTTGATTGATCATCGCAACATAACACGTGCAATTGAACTTCAAGATATTACCTTGGCACGCGCATTAGTCGATGCCCATATAAGAGGAACTTCAAACAGATTAAAACGACAACGCCAAGCACTTCTTCCTACCTGATCTCACACCTCAAGAAAATGCTGTGTTTTCACTCATAAAAACACCTCGAATGTTAGACCTGGTGTCCAACTTTTGGGGTATAGTTCACAATGAAGGCTTGTATGTGCTGAATTACTGCCCTATTGCGTCGGACCACTGACATTACCAATATTTGCTTGCCCGTCAATCTGGACAGTCTGCCCTGGTTGCAGCAAGGTCTTTGTTTGCCACAACCAGATACTGTCGCGCATGACATAGACATTACCCTCAACTGCAACCACATCGACGGCCTCGAACGCTTTTCCTGTACGGTGGTTATTCACAAAGAACCGTTTGCCGTTTGCAATAATACGTGCTTTGCCTGCAACCACATCAAATGGCACAGTACCTTCAGCCACAGTAAACGTGGCTTGCCCCGATAACAGTGTTACTTTACGCACTTTGGGTGAATAACTCACTGTTGCCGTTCCCTGTAATTGCATTAAACTTCCATCAGGTAGAGGAATCTCTTTTTGTACGGCAGTACTAGTTGCATAGTCTTCACTGAAATCAGGCTGGCTTTGCATAATGTTCCAACCTACCCATGCATAGCCGATTGCCATACTTGCAGCTACAACAACCAATAACCAAGGCACAAAACGCATGAGCCCCTTACGTGGTATATCGGTATCGTTGTGCTTTAAAGGCGTAGGTAAAGACATCTAACAGTTCATCCAGTGATTGCACACTATCAACTAGTGTGCAGAAAATATTGCGGGTATACCATTTTAACTCATGTCACAGCAGATTCATGCCTTAACCGGTCCGGTCCATTGCCGTACGAATCCTTCCGGCGCCACACGTGCCACAGGCACTGGCGTTTCTTCAGGTGTTCCGACATATAAAAAACCGATTATCTGATCGGTTGGTGCAAAACCCAGTGCTTCTTTCACATGAGGATCATAGCTGTTCGCCCCTGTCGCCCAAAAGCCACCATAACCCAAGATGTGCAATGTATTGAGCATATTCATCGCACCCGCACCTACTGCCAACACTTGTTCAATTTGAGGGACTTTATGATTGACTTTGATGTGCGCACCCAACACGATGATCACTGGCGCTGCCAGTGCCTTCTTCCTGAACCGTTCACCATCATCACTCGGGTCGCGTACCATTGCAGCTTGTGCCAGCACTTCACCAAACGCATGGCATGCTTCACCTTCAATAATAACAAAACGCCAAGGTTTTAATAAACCATGATCCGGTGCACGCAATGCCGCATCAATGACCAGATCCAATTCTTCCTGACTTGGTGCCGGTGCAGCTAACGGCCAGGGAGACTGGCGTGAAAATAATTGATCGATGGCATTTTGTTGTGCCACTTCGAGCAGGGAGTCGGACAAGATAGTTCCTTTCATGAAGCTTGACGGGAAACAGTTGCTACTACATAGGAATAGAATGATCATCATTATAAATGAGAACCATTTTATTTTTCTATCAAGAGAAATACCATTTTCCCACGACACGACTCAATGGGCTTTTGACCCTCTAGCCCAAAAAAAACTTGTAGCATTGAGAAGTGTCATTGTCAGTGTGAACCATGAGTCACAGGACAAAGGAATCGCACGGTGAAAAGAAGAAAGTATACAGAACAGCATCGTTTAGATGCGCTGATCCAAGGTTTCGCAACGTCCAAACATAACGCCAACGACGACATCTGCCCCGCTCAAACTGATGAACACGCTCACTGTACAATTCCTGCAACAGGCTGAACGATCAATTTTTCTGCAGAAACCCTAATATCTATACTAAACCAGACGCTCTAACATTGAAAGGATGTCTGTGAATCTCATTGCGAATAGGGAGACTCACTTCATCCATGCTCGGTCATCGTTCCTATATAGCCACATCTATAACTCGGGAATAAGTTATTCATGCAAGGATTCATTCAAGATGGCTACCACGTTGCATTTGCATTGACTGCGACGACAATGCAACCGACAGTCTGATATTTCCTTCCATCAGATTCCACATATAAAATTCAGCATTTCGCAATCCAGCCAGATAAAAGGGCTCTTTGGCCCAGATCGTTCTGGCCACTTCGATTGAATCAACATTTAATATGGTGAGACCCAACCCTCCTTGCTGATCCGGTCGCAACAATGGCCCTGACAGGAAAAGTAATCCCCGTTGTTCAAGATCAACCATAAAATTGAAATGAGAATCCAATTCCGTATGCAACTGGGCACCTTCCATCTGACGCGTAATCACCGCCACGACCGTCATATTGAGCATGGATTTTGCGCGTTCCTGTAAAGATATTGGATTCATAACCACTCCTTTTTATAGAAGATCTTGTTCAATGCGCGCTGATAAAGTTACGCAATACACCTATCTTGTCAATTTCAACTTCGATGACATCTCCAGCCGACATGAATACTGGAGGCTTGCGTCCGACACCTACACCAGCCGGCGTTCCCGTAAGTAAAATGTCGCCAGGCTTGAAGGCATACCACTTGGAAAAAAAAGCAATCGTTTCCGGAATGCTGAAAATTAGATCGGAAACATCTGATGACTGCATCACTTCACCATTGAGTCGCGTAGTCAAATGCAGCGCACCGACATCAGGCACATCGTCGCGTGTGAGAAGCACGGGCCCCAGGGGTGTGAAACCTGAAAACTGTTTTCCCATGATGTTGACTTCCCATGTTCTGCGCGCATCCCAAGGTGTTTTTGCATCCCACACCTGAGTCACCCAATCGCGTGCGGAGATATCGTTGGCCACTGTATATCCAGCAACATATGAAAGCGCTTCTTCAGCCGGCACACGATGGCAATACTGTCCGAACACGACCGCCAATTCGCCTTCATAATCAACATGCCCCGTAGCTTCGTGTGGCAGGTAAACTTTGGAATCTGACTTGGTAATTGAATTCGGACTTTTGGTGAAGGCAGTCGGATGCGGCGGTTGAGGTGTACCCGCCATTTCCTTCAAATGCGAACGATATGCCAGACCCGCCGCGACCACCAACCGCGGATTCGGCAACGGTGCCAGCAAACGTGTTGACGCCGGCGTAATTACACCAAGCTCACATAAGCACTGAATCTCGTCAGCGTCCATATTTTCAACTCTGGAAACAATGTTCCGTGCGATGCTGAGCCCCTCTTCTCCCGCTTCCAGAATTGCGCGCACACTATCTGGCAGCCAGGTTTCGACTGAACCATCCTGTGCAGCTCTTCTGAGATGCAATATTTTTCCCGAACGCAGCACTGCACCAGGTACGCCATCGTTGACATTATCGATCGTGACAAGCTTCATTTATTTTCCTCAAAAGACACACTTAAAAAATCAAAAAGGTATTTTTGACTGAATCCACAGACGCGTACCTCTGGAACGATTGCGCGCATCGAATTCAGACTGCAGTTTGGCGATGACTTTCAACTCAGGAGTAAAATTGTAAGTCATATACGGCCCGATGGCATTTACACTACCACGATTTCCATCTCCGTTGACAATCACACCATTGGCTTTATCGTCGGTAGTTTGACGGTAAATATAGCCATTCAATCCCAACGATAAATTTTGTGTAAATTGATAGCCGCCGCTGTACTCAAGGGTAAATTCGTTGCCCGACCGGTAGTTGGTTGAGGAATTCTTGCCGTTGAAAGCGTAACGAAATTTCGCCGACAGCTGGACGTCATTGCTTAACCACGTGACAGCATACATGGGGGCTATCTGATAATAATGGCGACCAATGTTGACATTGTTGTTGACGTTATAGTCCCCTATCGGAATGAAGCCCTCAATGCCGGCAGTCTGATGCAACGAACCGGAATGCCAGCCTAGCAAGATCGGTGCGAATTGAAGATCGCCAATGCCGGTGATAGACCCACCTTTATCCAAAGGACCCAGAGGACTTGGACGTGCTATACCCAAATCCACATCCAAAGAAACCAGCGGCAACGCGGTTCGCGTCTCGACGCTGGCACCGAACCATTTCACCCCCGGCCACACATACGTCAACCGGGCCGCGACAGAGTTGGACTGAGACTTGAAATAGGCAAATTTTGCGTTGTCGTTGCCGGCGTTGTCCATGTTATGACTCGCTTCGTAGTGCGAATAATAAAGCAACACGTGAAACCCATCACCAAACATCAGTCCGGAATAATTGGTTTCAACCCCAAGTGTGTATGAATTGCCACCACCTTCTGTCGCGACGGCATTACCGCTAAATATCACAGCAGAAACGAATGCAACTGCAGCAGCGCTTCTCAGGAAAATGCGCGTCCGCTTTATGTATATCAATAATGTTTTTAATAGTTTGATGATTTCATTTTTGTCTCCTGCAGAGTATCCGGATATAGTTTTTATCTTGTTCGCTACTCACATCTTTTCTTGCTCGTTACTCACGTCTTTTTCATCGCCTCCTTTCATTGATTGCTAGTTTTGGATTCGTCGTTCAATACAATTCCCATTTCCAGACATGTGCATTGATGGACGATGCACATGTTTGGAAAAATATGACGGCACCTGATTCTGGTCAGGTCAGCCCACGCATAACTAACCAGGCTCCGGCAGGAATCGCCAAATTCACAAGCGATAAGCCGTTGCTCTTTGAAAAAAACCAGGCAAGCGCAAGAACCAGAATGCCCGAAATTACCCACAGTACCCGCTTGATCGGCACTCTCGGCATAAAATGCTCCTAAGACGAATGTAACTGCTCAGAGGATTGAGGCGTGTGTTGTTCCATACCCTTCCATGGAAACCTGCGCGGCACATCAACCATCAACCATGCCGTTACAGCAACCACCAGGACAATACCGACTGAAAAGACGGTCCAGTCAGACGGGCGAAGAATACCGAGTGTGACAATCAATGCGAAATTTGGCACATCCAGAAAATGGGTGGCGAGGGTCAGACGCGCCTGCAACTCCCGTTCCAGATCCGGAACCGATGCACCAGCCTGCTTTGCTTTTTCAATCCCCTCCCGCAATTTGATGTAGTGCAGTTTCATGATCAAATGTCCCTCGAAAAACTCAAAAACGAAAAGGACCATCATGCCGGCCAACCAGGGGATATCGATAAACGCCTGACCGTAGTAACCAAATACCATGGCAAATCCGCTCAACAGAATCAATAATGATCCAGGCATCACCAATCGATAATAAAAGGCAAGCATGGCCTCGATCGAATCGACAAGTAGCGCGAAACTTTTAGCTTTGCGTGCTCGCACATCAGACACCAGCACACCGACCAATCCCGCGCCCAAAGTGATGAATGCGAATACATGGAGCAATTTGAACACCAGAAAAGAAGGTATAGACCAAGACAGAAGCCAGGCAACAGCAAGCAACACCGATGCGATGATGGGCAGCTTAATGAAAGTGGAAGCCATAAATTTCTCTCGTAATGTAGTGAATTCCAAACTGCGGCTTACGCAATACGGGTAAGCCGACAACCGAATTACATGTTTAGCGAAGTCGTTGCGGCAACATTAGACGCGATGGATACAAGTTGTCATGATGATAGGTGTCGGTACCGACTTTTTGACCGTACCAATGTGTCATTGGTTGATCCGCCACCATGGAGTCATGATTCGAGATTTCA
>JAATFN010000370.1 GCA_015655165.1 Betaproteobacteria bacterium
TGCTGATGACCGCTATCGAGTAAATGCGCGAGGAGTTCCAGACTTTTTGCTTCCCGTAAGAGGGCACTACTCTCTGGTGAGAGCAATATACTGTCCAATTCTTGTGCTGTACGTAATACGTTAACCTGTCCTGGCTGAACGCTGACATGGCGTTGTTTACGCAACTGTTCAAAAAAGTCACCCCCTTTGTCTCCTGCGAGCTGTTGTAACAAATGCGGTGGCAATAATAATCCCACATGATGTGCATAGCCGTGAAACTCGGCTTGCCACGGTGTGTCGGGTAAATACCCTTCGACTACTTCTCTGCTTCCCACCTTGAATTTGAATCCGTCTGATTCGATATTGATCCCGTCTTTTAACCAGATCATTAATGAGAGCCGTTGCTCGGAATCATAAATCGCTACTTTAGTGGGCTCGCTATAGTGGTTATGACTGGAAAACGCAGATAAGCCGTATTGCGTGATATGGGCTCCCTCAACCAATCCGGCTTTGCTGGCGTTCAATGAGTTGGCGACTGGCTTTGAGGGGAGGTGTGCTGCAATATCGACAAGGGATGAATAGGCCATCAAATACTCCCGTTACGGGTAGAAAATTACAGGATTCGGGTAGTAATAATAATGATAATCATTACTATGTGGTGAGTATAACCGATAACCTTTGATGAAGTGTACATATGAAGCCGATAAAATTAACGCCGCTAGCACTGTTGATGTGGATGACGTTTGCCATGGGTGAACATGCATGGGGAGCCAACGAGGGTGACAAACAAACTGGTGCAAGTGAAAAAACGAGTGACGGGCAGACGTTGGCACCAATTGTTGTCACTTCGACCAAACAGAACACCACGGCGTTTGATGCAGCTGTGAGTGCGAGTGTTGTTGATGGATTGAAGTTCGAACAAGGGGGACATCAGTATCTGGATGATCTTGCCCAGCAATTGCCGAATATGTACTTTTCCGATTTCAGTGGCGGTCCGGGTACCATCATTATCCGCGGCATGGGCAGTAATGATGAAGAGGCCGATGTATCCAGTATCGGCGTGCAGCTTGATGGAATTTCATTACCGCTAACAAGCCTGGTCGGACGCATTCTGGATCTGGAACAAATCGAAGTATTGCGTGGCCCACAAAACCTGTTGCACGGGCAGGGCGCCATTGGCGGATTGGTGGCGTTGCGCAGTCGTGATCCGGGTTTTGTATTTGGCGGCAGTGTCTATGCCCAGTATGGAACATCGCGCCAGCGTGAAGCCGGTATGGCACTGGATATTCCGTTGTCGTCATCAACCGCCATAAGGATTAGTGCGGACAGGGAACTAAACGACGCCTCTAACGAAAAACCGACATTAAATCGCTCCAATACGGCTGGCTGGAATAGCAATGTCGCACGTTTGAAACTGTTGCATAACGACCAGTCGGGTGGTCAATGGCGTTTCGGATTGCATCACATGGAGCGCAATGGTGGCAACGATTACTTTACAACGCCAGCACTTGTAAATCAACACGAATCAACGCAAACGGATTCTGGCATCAATGACATGAAATATACTTTGGCCAGTGGTGAATACACACGTGCGCTGGATGCGGTAACACGCTTCACCGCAATTGTCGGTGCTCAGTCATCCGAGTGGAGTTACTGGTTACCCGCTTCCGTATTTGGCGCGACCAATGGTTTTGATATGAAGATGAAAAGCTATAGTGCCGAAGCACGTGTAGCGCGTACTGCAACAGCTAATAGCCCGTTTGACTGGATGGCAGGCGCTTACGTGTCGTATACAGATATGGATCGCCCATATTTGTATGATTACGCAGGTGTCTTTACCAGTGCAACATCATCGCAAGTCAATGCTACAACCTTGGCGGCATTTGGCGAACTTGGTTGGCACTTTACTCCGCAATGGCGTGTCGCCGTCGGATTACGCGTAGCGCAAGACCGTCGTGATATCGACTGGAGCAGTGATCAAAATGGTAGTGTGGAACAGGTATCGCGCAAGATAAAAGATAATGTCGTATTGCCGCAGGTGATGCTTGAATACCGTCCTGACGCACAGCAGTTTTCCTGGATCAAGCTCGCACGTGGTTATACCCCTTCCGGCTTTAATATTTATTCGACCGCAGCACAAGATGCCGGCAACACGTTTTCACCTGAACACACCAATTACGGTGAAATCGGTTATCGCTTGAAAGGGGTAGAAGACAATTGGCAACTGGGCGCTGTCGCATTTTATTCACGTATGCGTGACCAGCAGGTGAAAGTTACTACCAGTGGCGGCTCTGCCATCACTGAAAACGCAGCGCGTTCACATAGTTACGGTGTTGAACTGAACGCCACAGTACGTCCGTTTAGTACGCTGGAAATGCAGGCGTATGCCGGTTATATCAAAGCCATCTATGACGACTATGTGCGCAGCAGCAGTGAAGATTATTCGGGACGCCAGTTCATGGGAACACCGCGCAGCAATGCTGGTCTGTCTGTGCTGTGGACGCCGGTACAGAACTGGCAGACATCTGTCTCTGTGCGGCATATCGGTAAAGTGAATATACCAACCGCCTATTATGCCGAAGATGGTTATACGTTAGTCGATGCGAATGTAACCTGGCATCTGAAAAACTGGAGTGTCAATATTTATGGCAAGAATTTGACGGATAAAGACTATCTCACGCGTGCAATCAGCAGTGGCAATCTTGTTGTCGCAGGTACACCGCGCACGTTCGGCGTACGTGTGACTTACGCATTCTAAAGAAAGGTCATGATGCAGATGACGCACAATGTGTCGCGTGCAAGCGAATACCGCGCTTTGGTATGGATGTATGTTGCACAAGGCCTGCCAGCTGGATTCGCTTTTTTTGCCATGCCGGCATTAATCAGGCAAAGCGGACATGGCATGGCCGAAATCGGGTTGGTCGGATTGGCTTTTTTGCCGTGGGCATTCAAGTTTCTATGGGCCAGTTTCATGGACAATGCCTGTACCCGTTTCGGGCACGGGAAAGTCATTTTTGTGACTCATGTCCTGTGTATCATCACGGCAGTATTGTTGTTGCTGGTGTCCCCGCAAACACAATTGATGTCGGTTGTCGTCGGTGTCATCGTGTTAAATACATTGTCTTCGACACAAGATATTGTCACGAACAGTTATGCGGTCATACGTATGCAAGGGAAAGCTGCCGGTGTTGCCAACGCGATTCAGATTGTCGGCATCATTATCGGCATGCTGCTGGGTGGCGGCGGTGTGCTGGTAGTGTTTGACCTTGTTGGCTGGCAGGGGGCGATCGGTTTTATCGCGGGTCTGTTTGTTCTCACCGGCTTTTTGTTGGCGATTGACCGGCGCTGGTGCCAACTAGTGAGCGACAATCGACAAACACCGCAGGCCAAAGTACGTCTGCGTGATCTGTTATTGCATAAAGACCTCAAATGGGCACTGGCAATCGCACTGATTTTCAAGTTCTCCAGTACGGCAGTCAGTACCTTGATGCAACCATGGCTGGTCGATCAGGGCATTGATTTGGCATCCATCGGCCACTTGCAAATGGCCATGTTGTTGGCAACAGCAATCGGTGGTGCGACATTGGGTATTGTGATCGTACGTACATTCGGAAATCGCCGGGCAGTTGTTGTCAGTACCGTGTTGGCTGTGATCGTTTTAGGCCTGCCGTGGTTATTGGAAACGTTGCATAGCCGGGATGTGCGCCTGTACTATCTGGCATTTTGTGTGCAAGGATTGTTTGAAGGTGCCATGTATGTGGCCATTTGGGCCTTGTTCATGAACTGGGCATCTGCACGGCGTCCAGGGACAGATTACACCGCAGTCCAGTGTTGTGAAAGTCTGGCCAATGCAGTGGCGTCAGGTATGATCGGTGGCTTGAGTCAGCACATCGGGTATGGTGCTACATTCGCATGGATATGGTTTGCAGCAGCACTGGTATTTATTGCCATAGTCTGGTGTTTGCCGCGTCTGGTATTGCACAATGACGCACAAGCAGGTGGTCATGGCAACTGATCAGATACCGCGTCTGGGATTTGTACGTTTGATACGTTTGGCACCTGTTACGTTGGGTCTGGCAATACTTGCCGGTATCGGTTCTGCAGCATGCAGTATTGTGCCGTTCTGGGTGATTAGCCGCATTGTCGGTGAATTGTTTGCAATTCAAGCAGACATGGCTCATGTCTGGATGCTGGTAGGGTGGGTGTTGGGTTTGTTATTGTTGCGCTGGGCATTGATGGTGGCAAGCCATGTATTGGCACATCAGGGCGCGTTTGCCATTCAACACCGCTTGCGTCTGGCAATGGCCAGGCGACTCGGTCAGGTACCTCTGTCTTTTTTTTCCCGTCGTGGCTCCGGTAGTTTACGCGCGACATTGACCGATGATGTTAACAGTCTGGAGGGATTCTTCGGGCATATGCTGCCTGATGCGGTCGCAGCATTTGTCGCACCTGTCATGGTGTTGGTCGTATTGTTTATTGCCGACTGGCGTCTTGCCATTGCCGCATTGTTACCATTGCCGCTTGCGATACTGGTGCAGTGGTGGCATATGCGATCAACACGCACAGAAATGGCAGCTTGGGGAAAAATGCAGCAACGTATTGCCAATCAGATGGGCGAATATGTACGTGGTATCCATGTGGTTAAAACATTCGGGTTGGCTGCAAAAACCTTTGGCGAACTCGCAGCAGTTGTCCACGAGGCGGTTGGCTGGGTACAAAATTATGCACGTCAAAGTGCCGGTGGCTGGGTGATGTTTACCGGCGTGTTATCGGCCAATTTGGTCATTGTCGCGCCTGTCGGCGCATGGTTATGTTACCGTGGCAGTCTGGATATATCCACCTATACCCTGTTTTTGTTTGTCGCACCAGCAGTGCTGAGCCCGTTATTAAGGCTGACTTATGTCATCGGTGAGCAAATGAAACGTGCCGATGCACTGCATCGCATTAGCGAGGTATTGTATGCCCCTGTCATCACGGAACAGGCAACGGTAATTATTCCATCGTCCCCGTTGGATATCACATTTTGCCATATCGGTTGCCGTTATGGTGAACGACTGGTGCTCGATCATGTCAGTTTTACCGCCAGAGCAGGCCAGTTAACTGCATTGGTAGGTACCAGCGGTGCAGGTAAAAGTACCTTGGTCAGATTGGTGGCAAGGCTGCATGAATATGATGAAGGTGATGTACTGGTGGCGGGGGTGCCGGTAACACAATGGCAGATGGATGCATTGTTGTCGCGTCTTGCGATTGTCTTTCAGGATGTGATGTTGTTTCATGGCACGGTGCGTGACAATTTATTGATTGCACGTAGTGATGCGACCGATACGCAAATGGAAGCTGCCGCACGCGCGGCACATGCGCATGATTTCATTATGGCGTTGCCGCAAGGCTATGACACGTTACTGGGTGAACGGGGGGCCCGCCTGTCTGGCGGAGAGCGCCAACGTTTATCGATTGCACGGGCATTGTTAAAGGATGCACCGGTGTTGTTGCTGGACGAGGCAACAGCGAGTGTTGATGCACAAAGCGAAGCAGCGATTCAACAAGCACTGGCTACCTTATGTCAGGGGCGTACCGTGTTGATGATTGCCCACCGCCTGGGTACAGTCATCCATGCGGATCATATTGTCGTGATGGATCGGGGGCGTGTTGCCGGACAAGGTACACACCAGACGCTGTTGGCAAGTTGTGCTGTTTATCGGCGTTTATGGGAAGATTACGAATCTGCATGCCATTGGTCTTTGGGGAAGACACCATCATGATGTTGTTTGCATTGATGCAATCCGGATTTCGTTTGTCGCAACAACGTGATCCAAGACTATTGCGTGGTTTACTTTGGTCGCTTGTCGAAGGTGTCTTTACGGCAGCACCTTATTTACTGTTATCTACGTTGTTGATGGCAGTGTTTTCCGGGGAGGTGTCGCTACAACTTATCATCTTGACCGGTGTGGCAATGGTGTCGTGTGTCTTCGCTCGCATCATGGCAGGGCAACGCAGTATGCCGCTTATTTTTGCCAGCACCTATGCGCTCATGGGACATGCACGCTTGCGCATTGCCGACCATTTGCGGCAATTGCCGATGGGTTGGTTTGCCCGTCAACGTGATGGTGATATAGCATCGCGTCTGACGTCGGATATGGATTTGATCGAGAACCTGTGGGCACATTTTTTTGGTATGTTTGTCACAGGACTGGTTTGCCCGTTATTGCTGATCGTGTTCCTATTATGGGTTGACTGGCGTCTGGGGCTGGTGACGGTTGCAATACTGCCTTTGGCTGGCCTGTGTCTGGCATGGACACAACATGTACTCGCCAGACCTGGTGCCAGAATGTTTGCTGCCAATTCTGCCGCGCAATCGGCATTGCTGGAATATGTGCAA
>JAATFN010000369.1 GCA_015655165.1 Betaproteobacteria bacterium
AAATGAGTTATAAAACCAATTTCCAGCCACTGGAACTACTGCACCAGAACCAGTGGATTGCCTATGCAGACCTGCCCGGAGACACAGCCAGATAGCCCGCCTGACTTTCCATTCGGCAATGCGGCAAAGACACGTTAGAATAACGGCTGTTTCCACCTACAGCAAAGTTTGCCGTGTCTTCCAGACTACTCTACTCCTTCGCGCGCCCCATCCTGTTTGCCTGTAATGCAGAATCGGCACACAACGTTACCCTGCGTGCCTTAAAACATGCGCATCAATTGGGATTAACGTCATTCATCAGCAAACCTGCAATCGACAAACGGCAAGTCATGGGCATCACATTCCCGAATCCTGTCGGTTTGGCAGCAGGTCTGGATAAAGACGGTGCATATATCGATGGTCTGGCAGCTTTAGGCTTTGGATCAATTGAAATCGGTACAGTCACACCACGCGCACAACCTGGCAACCCGACACCACGGATGTTCCGCTTACCACAAGCACATGCCATTATTAACCGTATGGGATTTAATAATGGTGGTGTCGATGCGTTTGTCGCAAATGTTCAGGCGTCGCGCTTTTACCAGAATAAAGAAGGTGTACTGGGATTGAATATCGGTAAAAATGCCGATACGCCGATTGAACGTGCAGTTGACGACTATCTCCTGTGTCTGGAAAAAGTCTATCCGTATGCCAGTTACGTCACTGTCAACATTTCGTCACCCAACACCAAGAACTTGCGCCAGTTGCAAGGTGCATCGGAACTGGATACCTTGCTCTCGCAATTAAAAGACGCACAACAACGTTTGGCAGAACACCATAAACGCTATGTACCTCTGGCATTAAAAATCGCACCGGACATCGATTCTGAACAAATCAAGAACATTGCCGATGCACTGTTACGCCATCACATCGATGGTGTGATTGCAACGAACACCACCATCACGCGTGATGCGGTGAACACCTTGCCATATGGCGATGAAGCCGGAGGCCTATCTGGTGCCCCTGTATTTGCATTATCGAATGCGGTCATCACCGGCTTAAAAAGCGCGCTGGGTGATGCAATTCCGATCATCGGCGTGGGTGGCATCTTAAACGGTGAAGATGCAAAAGCTAAAATCACCGCCGGGGCTTCCCTGGTTCAAGTTTATTCCGGGCTTATTTATAGGGGTCCGGCATTAATCGGTGAATGTGCCAACGCATTGCGTCAATCATAGTACAGAAATAATCTTACCCAGACAAAAGGCCTCAATAGAGGCCTTTTGTTTCACAGCATTTCCTTCCCATTCCTGCTAGACAGGCTCGTTAATCGCTGCATCGATTTCCGCTTTGGTTAATTCGGGTGCAAACTGTTGAATGAAACTGTAGGCATACGTTCTCAGATAGGCACCTTTCCTCACAGCCAGACGGGTAATGTTAGGTGCAAACAAATGCGGTACATCGATCGATTGCAAATCCTTGGCACCAAGGTGTCCCATTGCCATCGATGCCACGATCCCCACCCCCAAACCGAGCGTGACATATTGCTGAATCACATCGGAATCCATCGCAGTCAAGATAATGTCCGTATCAATGTTCGCAGCACGAAATGCATCATCGATATGACTACGTCCGGTAAAACCGATGTCATATGTAATCAATGGATAAGAGGCCAATTCTTTTAACGATAATGGCCCTTTGATGTCTAATAGCGGATGTTTCTCTGGCACAACGACAACATGATTCCACGAATAGCACGGAAATGAGGCAAGATCCTTGAACTGGCTCAAGCCTTCTGTGGCAATACCGATATCGGCCTTACCGGAAATGACCGATTCTGCAATATGTTCGGGTGCGCTTTGCTGCAATGCGACGCGAACCTGTGGAAACGATGTTCTGAAGGAATGCACGACTTCAGGCAAGGAATAACGTGCTTGGGTGTGTGTTGTTGCAATCGTCAGCGTACCGTTTTTTTCACCGGCGTATTCGGAACTTGCCTGACGTAAATTATTCGCTTCCAAAAGGATACGTTCAACGATGTGTAAAATACCCTTTCCAGGTTCGGTCAACCCGACCAAGCGTTTACCATTACGCTCAAAAATTTCAACGCCGAGCTCATCCTCCAACTCTCTGATTTGACGGCTGACACCTGGCTGCGATGTAAATAATACATTGGCAACTTCGGTCAGATTGAACCCGCATCGCGCTGTCTCGCGAATTGAACGTAACTGTTGAAAATTCATCTTGTTTCTACACCATTGTTAACAAACACCCGTAATCGTTTCGGACGCACAATCAATGACTCGCCATCTTGGGGATTCAATTGCGAGAACTGTTCGTTCGAAATCACCGCTTCAATCAATTCACCATTGTCATCACGCTCCAATTCCAGTTGTGCCAAAGGACCAATGGCATGGGAACGTTTCAACTGTACGACAATCCCTTCGGCACCTGCGGTATAACGATCCACCTCAATATCGTGCGGACGCACATAAGCAATACCGTCTTCGTTTTGTGTTTGCTGATGGTCCGGCACCGGAAAGTTTGCACCACCTGTGCTGATGACGCCATCATGGATGCGACCATGGAACAAATTGACATTCCCCAGAAAGCCATAGACGAATGGTGACGCGGGAGAGTTGTAGACTTCGCTTGGCGAGCCGATTTGTTCGACATTGCCTTTGTTGACCAACACAATCTGGTCGGCAACTTCCAATGCCTCTTCCTGATCGTGCGTCACAAAAATACTGGTGACATTCAATTCGTCATGTAATTGACGCAACCAGCGACGCAACTCTTTACGTACTTTGGCATCCAGTGCACCAAACGGCTCATCCAATAATAAAACCCGCGGTTCAACAGCCAAAGCACGTGCCAACGCAATACGCTGACGCTGTCCACCGGACAATTGTGCCGGAAAACGGTCTGCCAGCCAGTCCAGCTGAACAAGTTTTAACAAATCAGTGACTTTTTGACGGATCGCCTGTTCCGAGGGACGCACATCACGTGGCTTGACACGCAAACCAAATGCGATGTTCTCGAAAACAGTCATGTGCTTGAATAAGGCATAATGCTGAAATACAAATCCGACCTGACGTTCACGCACATGCTGCGCGGATGCATCTTCATTATCCAGCAACACCTGACCGGAGTCAGGCGACTCCAGACCTGCAATGATACGTAACAACGTAGTTTTACCGCAGCCAGATGGTCCCAGTAGCGCGGTTAATTTCCCTGTCGGGAACTTTAATGACACATTGTTCAATGCGACAAAATTTCCGAAACGCTTTTCAATATTCCTGACTTCGATACTCATTACCTACTCCTCGATATGTTCTGTTTGTTGCTGATGCAAGCGCCACTCGATGGTGGACTTGATCACCAATGTCACGAGCGCTAAAAGTGCCAACAGGGACGCCACTGCAAAAGCACCGACCACATTAAATTCGTTATATAAAATTTCTACATGTAATGGAATGGTGTTGGTTTCTCCACGAATATGCCCGGACACGACAGACACCGCACCGAACTCTCCCATAGCCCGGGCATTACACAAAATCACACCATATAACAAACCCCATTTGATATTCGGCAAGGTCACTTTAAAGAAGGTCTTCCAGCCGGAAGCACCCAACACAATGGCAGCTTCCTCTTCTTCACTACCTTGTGACTGCATCAAGGGAATCAATTCACGTGCAACAAAAGGGACGGTGACAAAAATCGTTGCCAGCACAATACCGGGCACAGCAAACAGGATCTTGATATCGTATTCACGTAACCACGGCCCCAGATAGCCTTGCAAACCAAAAAGCAAGACATAGATCAGACCGGCGATGACCGGTGACACAGAAAACGGCAGGTCGATTAAGGTCAGTAAAATATTTTTACCGCGAAACTCGAACTTGGCAATTGCCCAAGCCGCAGCCACACCAAACACCACATTTAAAGGCACAGCAATTGCCGCAGTAATCAGAGTTAACTTGATTGCAGACCAGGCATCCGGTTCGATGATGGATGCAATATACACATCCCAGCCTTTTTTCAGTCCTTCGTAAAATACGGCCACCAGAGGAATAAACAAAAACAGGGTTAAAAAAACCAGCGCTATGCCGATTAATAACACGCGCACACTTCTGGGCTCCAATGTTGCAGCCGGCGCATGTGCAGAAAAAGGTACACTGACAATTCCCGGTGTGATCGCACCCATATTAGACCTTTACTGCCTGACCGCGTTTACGGGTCCAGGCTTGCAATACATTAATCGTCAAGAGCAAAATGAACGACACCAGCAACATCACTGTTGCGATTGCTGTAGCACCTGCATAGTCGTATTGTTCAAGCTTGGTGATGATGAACAAAGGTGTGATTTCCGAAATCATCGGCATATTGCCGGCAATAAACACCACCGAACCATATTCACCTGTAGCACGGGCAAACGCCAAGGCAAAACCGGTTAACAAAGCCGGCAGAATCGTCGGAAAAATCACCTTGGTAAAAATTTTCCAGCGTGAAGCACCCAGACTTGCCGCTGCTTCTTCAAGCTCGCGTTCGGCCTCTTCCAGTACGGGTTGTACTGTACGTACCACAAATGGCAAACCGATAAAGGTCAATGCAACCAGGATACCTAGCGGCGTAAAAGCCACCTTGATATCGAATGGTGTCAGTAATTGGCCAATCCAGCCATTCGGTGCATACAATGTCGTCAAAGCAATACCGGCAACAGCTGTTGGCAGTGCAAATGGTAAATCGACCAACGCATCGATAATCCTTTTACCGGGGAACTGGTAACGTACCAGTACCCATGCGACGATACCGCCAAATACAGCGTTGATGAACGCGGCCAATAACGATGCTCCAAATGTGAGCTGGTAGGAGGCGACAACACGTGCAGACGTGACTGCCTCGATAAATCCTTCCCATGTCATCGTAAATGTTTTTAAAAACACAGCAGACAACGGGATTAATACCACGAGTGACAGGTATAACAACGTAAAACCCAGAGATAAGCGAAACCCGGGCAATACGCGAAATGGTACTGGTTTTGTAGTTCGACGTGCTGTGCCGGCACTAGCAGCGATGGACGCACCCATGATGACCTCTTGATGACTTATAAAACCTGCAAACAGCATCATTGCATCTTTGTATTATTTGAAAAACGAATAAATACTTATGTGCTTAGATACAATAGGAATATAACCATGCTCGCTGCATTGCATAGAAAAAAACGCCAGCGCCCTTTGCCCTGACGTTCAACATGCAAAGTGGCAGTCGACTTCGCCACGTTGCATGTCACCCCTGATTATTTTTATTAAGTTTAATTATTTTTTGCTCGGCACGTATAACTGGTCAAACGTACCACCATCAGAGAAGTGTTCCTTTTGTGCTTTTGCCCAGCCGCCAAATGCGCCATCAATCGTCACCAACTCCAGTTTCGGGAATTGGGATGCATATTTCGCAGCAACCTTGGCGTCAGTCGGACGGTAATAGTTTTTAGCAATGATTTCCTGTGCTTCCGGTGAATACAAATGCTTCAGGTATTCTTCTGCGACTTTACGTGTACCACGGCGGTCAACAACTTTGTCGACAACAGCGACTGGTGGCTCGGCCAGAATTGACAATGAAGGTGCGACGATATCGAATTTATCCGGTCCCCATTCTTTAATCGACAGGAATGCTTCGTTTTCCCAAGCCAGCAATACGTCCCCCAAGCCACGTTCAACAAAACTGATGGTTGAACCACGTGCGCCCGAGTCAAGAACAGGAACATGTTTGAACAATTCACCGATGTATTTGCGTGCTGCTTCTTCGCTACCGTCTTTTTTCAGTGCATATGCCCAGGCAGCCAGATAGTTCCAGCGGGC
>JAATFN010000417.1 GCA_015655165.1 Betaproteobacteria bacterium
GCCGATATTAATAAAACAATTCCACTCAATGTTATTAACAACTTCATCAGAACACTCCTTTTATACAACGACTGCCAACAAACTCAAACCAACAACACCAACATTGCATGGTCGCATAGGTGGTTTATTGTAATAGCTTGACTTGTTAACTCTTTTTTGCCCAGATAAACATGCCAGTTTAGAGGATTATATTTTTAGAGCAAATCAAGCACACAACTTACCACACAATATCTTTTCTCAAAAATAGGTCATACATTTCGCCACCCAATGGAATAAGTAGACCGTCCCACTATTCATCAGGTCAATATCACACTTTATTCAACACTGTCTTGCCCTGACAAGCACCATATCTTGCGATAAGATCAGCCACAACGACAAATAATAATGAAAATCATTACTATTTATGAATTTATCCCTATAATATCGATAAGCAGCTTCTCGGCATAGTGTGATGCTGCCTTATTTCATAACATGTCTTTATGTAAGGTTGAACTCATGAACATTCTCAATGACCAGATGAAAGCCATGCTGGCCAAACAATTACCGATTTTAGCTACGGTTATTGCCGGTGGCATTCCTAATATCGGCCCAAAACGTTCGTTACGTGTCTATGACGATCAGACCCTGATTTTTAACGAAAATACAGGTGGACAAACGCTGCAAAACATACGTGACGGCTCTAAAATCGCGGTCGCAGTCATTGACCGCGAAGCATTGGACGGTTACCGTTTTTTAGGTAAACCGGAAATTTTTTCCGAAGGAACGCCGGCGTACGATAATGCACTCGCCTTTGCAGCAAATAACGGGATGAAACAACCCAAGTTTGCCGTACTGATCCATCTTGAAGAAATTTTTACACTGCGCTCAGGTGCCGATGCAGGTAAAAAGCTGTAAATGTCCTGCTGCTTCATGCGGACATCATTAAACCAAGTCTGCTGTGCTGCACAATTGCAGCACAGTTCTTTATACAACGACCGATTTCGCCGCAGGTATTTTCTGCATCTGCCGAATAAAGTGTTTAATGGATGGAGATGTTTCATCCCGTCGAAATACCACAGCCGACTCAGAAACCATAGCACCGCCACCAATCGGCAAAAACACGACATCCGGCAAATCCATCACCGTCTCGAGCATATCTGGCACTACCGCGATACCAGCACCGAGTGAAACTTGTACCAACACCGAGAGCAAACTGCCTGGTGACGACACTATATGCGGGACAAACCCACCACGGCGCCCAACTTCATAGGTTCCTTCAGGTTGTTCAGGCGCAATAAAGAATTCTGTTGCCAATTTTTGGGTATCGACTTTCCCTTTTTCGTTTATCAATGCATGACCTTTCTGCACAGCCAGACAATACTGATCACACAACAAAACATACATTTGCAGCGTATCATCCAATTCCAACGGCAAGCGCACAAACGCCACATCAATCACACCCTCACATAACAAGTTTGGTAGCTGTCCCATTGGATATTCTTTCATGCCGATATGCACATCCGGCCAACTTTTCCGGAATATATTCACCTGTTCTTGCAATACCCCGGACAACACAGCAGAGCCCACATAACCGATTGCCATTGATCCCGACGTACCTTGCCCCATACGTCGTCCAAGATCGACTGCACGCTCGAAGTGGGCAACGGCATGGCGTGCCTCTATCAGAAATGCCTGGCCGGCTGAAGTTAACCTGACTGTACGCTTGGTACGACTCAAGAGCTGTGCAGATAATTGCCGCTCCATCTCCTGAATTTGTATTGTCAGTGTCGGTGCGGCAATACCGAGCTTATCCGCTGCTCGCGCAAAATGCAGCGTCTCGGCCACGGCAATGAAATAACGGAAATGCCTCAGATCCATAACACACTGTCTCGATTGATTATTAGTTTTTAGCTAATTGTAGTCAATTTTTTATGCAATGACTGAAATTATTTAAGCTGGTTAAATACAAAAAACCTAAAAAAACGAAAGCTCCACATGCGAGATGTCTTATCCGGCAACAGTAACACAGCACTGCTTTTAACTGCCTCAACAGGCTGTGCGATCACTGTATTGGATACAAATATTGTCGGCATTATTTTGCCAACAATTGCCCGTGACTTGAATGCATCGTTTGCACAGCTGGAATGGGTGATCAGCAGCTACGTACTGTGCTTTGCCACACTGCTGTTACCTGCCGGTTCCATCGCCGACCGGTTTGGACGCAAACGCATCTTTCTATTGGGTATTGTGATATTTACTGTCGCATCGCTGGCCTGTGCACTGGCACCAACTGCGACAACGCTCTATTTAGCGCGTGCTATCCAGGGGGCAGGTGCAGCATTTTTACTGGCGCCGGCATTAGCGATTATCGGTCATGCATTTCGCACACAGGCAGAACGTACACGGGCCTGGGCGATCTGGGGAAGCGTCATGGGACTCACAATGGTACTGTCTCCAATTGCAGGCGGCATGATCAATACGTATCTGGGTTGGCGCTGGGCATTCCATCTCAACATTCCCGTGTGCGCACTCTTGGCTGTTGCAGTCACCAGCTTCATTACCGAATCAAGTAATTCGGATACACGCAAACTTGATTTTCTGGGGATTATCTTATTTGTTTGTGCGATGTTTTTACTGACCTGGGCATTAATTCTCGCACCAGAACATGGCTGGCTTAACGACGTAGTACTCTTTCGCGCCCTCTTAGGGGGTGCGCTTTTTATTCTGTTCTTGCTGGTAGAACATTACCAGAAAACCCCTATGCTGGATTTGGACCTATTCCGGTCAGCCCCATTTGTCGGTGCATTCATTGCCATGTTTGCGTATGCTGCCTGCGCACAAGTCATGGCCTCCCTCCTCCCGCTTTTTTTACAAATCGCCCGGGGGCAAACAGCCTTGACAGCGGGCCTTGCCATGTTGCCGTTTGCGCTGTCAATGTTATTATTTCCGTATGTATGGCACCAGCTTGCCAACTACATGCCACCATTTAAAATACTGACATTGGGTCTTTTCATTGTCATGGTCGGTAATGTGTTTCTCGCCTTTGCAACGACGACGAACCACCAGCTATTATTAATCGTTGCCATGACAATATTAGGCAGCGGTGGCGGATTATTAAATGGCGAAAC
>JAATFN010000359.1 GCA_015655165.1 Betaproteobacteria bacterium
ACCGTGGGAAGCTGCCAGAAGGTGCAAGTCATGGTTTCCCAGTACGGTTTGTGCACGCGCACCGAGCGCGCGTACTTTGCGCAATGTGGCAAGTGACTGGGGGCCGCGATTGACAAGATCACCCAAAAACACAAGGTTGGCGTTCGGGGACTCTTTGTCGATCAAGGTGAGTAGTGCATCCAGCTGTGCGTAGCAGCCTTGCAGATCACCAATGGCATAGGTTGGCATATGAATACTTTGATGAATATGAAGCTGCATTGTAATGGATGGGGCTATGAACTGCCATGAACACTGTGGATTTATTGGAAACAGTGATGATGGTGGTGGAATTGCCACGCCTAAAAGAGTAAGATGCAGCCCGACAATAACGTGATTAAAGAGAGCATACTTTGAAAATTCTGATTGTCCGCGTATCCTCCTTGGGCGACATTGTACACAACATGCCGGTCATTGCAGATATACGGCAACACTATCCGGACGCACAAATCGATTGGGTAGTAGAAGAATCCTATGTTGACTTGGTACGTCTGAATCACAATGTGCGCCATATTATTCCGATCGCCTTGCGTCGTTGGCGTAAACGTTTGTTCGATAAACGTATTCGTGCCGAAATCCGCGACTTTTATACGCGTTTACGGTTAGAGCAATATGATGTTGTACTCGATACACAGGGTTTGTTTAAAACCGGGGTCATCATGGGAATGGCAAGAGTGGTACCCGGTGGCCAGAAAGTGGGTCTGGCCAATGCAACAGAGGACTCCGGATTCGAGTCCGCATCCAAATGGTTTCATACAAAAAGTATCGCAGTCGGTAAACGTACCCATGCTGTCGAGCGTGGCAGACAAGTTGCTGCCGGCGCGCTGGGTTATACCTTTGTGTCAAAGCCTGACTTTGGTCTCGGTGCACCGGTAGTGACAGGTTTGGACTGGTTACCGCAAAAGCCTTATGTGGTGTTTTTTCATGGGACGGCCGGTGCCAGTAAAAAATGGGCAACAGACAACTGGATTGTAACGGGGCGCTTATTGGCAGACCAAGGTTTACCGGTATTGTTGCCTTGGGGTAATGCCGAGGAGAAACTGACTGCAGAGAAACTGGCAGCACAGATACCCGATGCATTAGTATTACCAAAGTTGGACATGATGCAAGCGGTCGCGCTAGCGCAAAGGGCAGCATTGGTGATTGGACTGGATACGGGATTGACCCATGTAGCAGCTGCGTACGGCCGTCCAACAATCGAGTTATATTGTGACTCGCCACGCTGGAAAACGGAAGGGAACTGGTCGGATGCGGTTATCAATCTTGGCGAGAAAAAAGCGCCACCTTCAGCCGAGGCGGTCAGGCAAACGCTGGCAGGACTTGGATTTTTAAAGAAAGTATTACCGTAAACAGGATGTTGTTACGGTCAGACAATTAATCAGGTATAAATACGTTCATGCGCATTGTGTATTCTTTGTTATGGTGGGTGGGCCTGCCTGTAGTGCTATTGCGTTTATGGTTGCGCGGTAAAAAAGAACCGGGTTACCGTTTGCATATCCCGGAGCGTTTAGGCTTTTATCACCAATTAGATGGCGTAACAACGCGCCCACGCATCATCTGGTTGCATGCGGTATCTGTTGGCGAGACACGTGCTGCACAGCCTCTGATAGAGGCATTGCTTGAAGCGTATCCCGCGCATACGGTCTTGCTGACACATATGACGCCAACCGGCAGACAAACCGGTAAGGAGGTGTTTGCCGCACAAGGACCTCGTGTCATCCAGAGTTATTTACCCTATGACACCGGCGTGATGACGGCGCGTTTCCTGACATATTTCGCACCAGAAGCCGGTATCCTGATGGAAACAGAAGTCTGGCCAAATCTCATGCAGCAATGTGCGCGCCATCATGTGCCGGTCATTCTGGCCAATGCCCGTTTGTCGGAACGTTCCTTGCAACGTGGCAAACAACTGGGCACTATCATGACAGAAGCCGCACAGGCACTGCAAAGTGTCGGAGCACAAACTGAGCTGGATGCCACGCGATTAAAACAGTTTGGTGCAAAAAATATCCATGTTACCGGCAGTTTGAAATTCGACGTGCATCCATCACAACAATTAATGGGGTTGGGGATTGCCTGGCGGCGTCAGATTGGGGAGAGGCCCATTTTTTTATGTGCCAGTACGCGTGATGGTGAAGAACGTTTGATTTTCCATGCAATGGCCAAACATAATCCTGACTGGTTGACCATTGTCGTGCCACGCCACCCACAACGTTTTGATGAGGTTGCAGCGCTTGCCAAAGAGTTTGGCTTTGTCGTGCAACGTAGATCGACTATGGGTAACAGTCCTGTGGCCGCCAATACAGACATATTGCTGGGTGACTCAATGGGCGAGATGGTGGCCTACTACGCTGCGTGTGATGTCGCGTTTATCGGCGGCAGTTTATTACCGTTTGGCGGACAAAATCTCATTGAAGCCTGTATGCTGGGTAGACCGGTGCTTTTGGGTGAACATACCTTTAATTTTCAGACTAGCAGCAATGATGCTGTTGCAATGGGTGCTGCAGTGCGCGTCAACGATGCCGAAGCGTTGATTTTGCAGGCAGGACGCTTACTTCAAACCGAGGCCGAGCGCGAGAAAATGGCCGTACAAGCCAGAACATTTTCGAAGCAGCATCAGGGTGCAACCAAACGCACAATGGCATTGATCGAGCCAATGTTGCAAGGATAAGCAGTCATTGAATGGCTGCAGGTAATAAAAAAATCGGACTTCATTTGAAGCCCGATTTTTTGTTGCAGGTATTGCTATTATTGCTTGACTGGTGCTGAGATATCAGTATGTTCTGCTAATCCACCACCCAATGAACGATATAAATCGATCGCATTGTTAAAGCGCAACTGGCGTGCTTGAATCAATGCTTGCTGGGCAGAGAACAGTTCGCGTTGCGAATCGAGCAAATCGAGCGAGCTGGCAACACCGTTGTCATAACGCAATTGTGTCAAGCGCATCCGCTCTTGTTGCGCATTAAGGAAACCATCTTGCGCTTTGATTTGTTCTTCCAGTGTTCCACGTGCCGATAAGGCATCAGCGACTTCCTTGAAAGCAGTTTGAATGGTTTTCTCGTAGGTAGCTATCTGAATATTCTTGCGAACCTCGCTTAATTGCAGATTCGCAACATTGCGTCCACCTTGGAATATCGGCAATGTCAGTTGTGGTACAAACGACCATGTACTGAAACCGGCACTAAACAGATCATCCAAAGCGTTACTGGCACTACCAATACCGGCTGTTAACGAAATACGCGGAAAGAACGCTGCTCGTGCCGCCCCGATATTCGCGTTGGCGGAAATCAGGTTTTGTTCGGCAGCACGGATATCGGGGCGACGCTCCAGCAAGTCCGATGGCAGACCTGCTGGAATATCGGTGACAATATTTTGTTGTGACAGAGACAGACCTTCTGGTAAGTCAGTCAGTTTTTTACCGACTAATAATGTCAGTGCATTATCTGCCTGGTCACGCTGGCGTTGCAGTGTCGCATTGGAAATACGGGCTGCTTGAACCAGTGTCTCAGACAAACGCAAATCCAGCTCGGAAGATGCGCCAACATCAAAGCGTCGTTTGGCGAGATCGTAATTCTGTTCGCGACTTTGCAGTGTCTTTTTAGACAGATCTAGCTGCTCGGAATAGGAACGTTCTGCCAGATAGGCTTGTGCGACTTGCGATACCAGACTGATTTGTGCGGACTGGCGTGCTTCATCTGTTGCCAGATAGCTTGCCAGTGCAGCATTACTCAAGCTGCGTACACGACCAAAAAAATCCAGTTCAAATGCTGCCAGGCCTAAACCGACTTGATAGGTTTCGCCGACAACAGATTGGCCGGTGGATGTTTCAACACTGGAAACGCGGGCACGCGTATCAGTTGCTGTCACATTGAAGTTGGGCAACTGATCGGCACGTGTCACGCCATATTGTGCACGTGCTGCTTCCATGTTCAACGCAGAAATACGCAAATCACGGTTGTTTTCCAAGGCAGCTGCAATTAATGCTTGCAGACGTTGGTCCGGGAAAAATTCGCGCCATCCCAGACGGTTTGCCTGCACATCCGATGTACTGGATGTTGTGTCGGTTTCAGTTGCATAAGCCGATTCAATCGGTGCTTCTGGACGTTCGTAAGTCGGTGCCATAGTACAACCGGACAATATGCCGGCTGCGAGTAATGCGGCACTGAGTTGGCGGATGTGTAGTGATGAAGAGTTAAACATTCTTGGCCTCCGCATCCTTGTCGTGAGAAATAACATGAAATGCTTGATCTGTATTGTTGCTATCCGAAGGTGGTGTTTTACCATGGTGATGATTAAATAGCTTGCGTATTACCACAAAGAAGACTGGTACGAAGAATACCGCCAGTAAGGTTGCTGTGATCATACCGCCCATCACACCGGTACCGATGGCATTCTTGCTTGCAGAACCGGCACCATTGGCAATAACCAGTGGTACAACACCTAAAATAAATGCCAGCGAAGTCATGATGATCGGACGGAAACGCAAGTGTGCTGCTTCCAGCGCTGCGTCTATGGCGCTCATGCCCTGTGCTTGCAAATCTTTGGCAAACTCGATAATCAGAATCGCGTTTTTAGCCGACAGCCCCACAACGGCAATCATACCCACTGCAAAATACACGTCATTAGGCATACTGCGCAGCATTACACCCAGCAAGGCACCTAAAATGCCAAGTGGCACCACCAGCATCACTGCGATTGGAATGTTGGTACTTTCATATAAGGCTGCCAACACTAAAAAGACAGCTAACAATGACAGTGCGTATAAAGCGGGGGCTTGTGCACCGGAGGCTTTTTCTTCAAAAGACTGACCTGTCCATTCAAAACCAAAACCTGCAGGCAGTTGCTTCGTCAGATTTTCCATTTCCGCTAAGGCGTCACCAGAACTCAGACCTGGTGCTGCATTACCTGCAATTTTCATTGCAGGGTAACCATTGTAACGTATTAACTGTACCGGGCCTGTGATCCAAGTAGACGATGAGAATGCAGAGAATGGCACCATCGCACCTTGTGTATTGCGTGCATACAGATTTTGCAGATCTTCCGGTTGCATCCGGCTTTGTTGATCTGCTTGCACAATGACACGTTGCTGACGACCTTTGTTAGGGAAGTCATTGATATAAGCTGAACCCAGAGATGTCGACAAGACATTATTGATTTCGGCAAATGTCACACCCAGTGCATTGGCTTTATCGCGATCAATATTCAGGCTGAACTGTGGCGAGTCTTCCAGACCTTCCGGGCGTACAGCTGCTAATACCTTGCTTTGTGCTGCCAAGCCGAGTAACTGGTTACGTGCAGCTAGTAATGCATCATGACCCAAGCCTGCACGGTCCTGTAAACGGAATGTAAAGCCTGTTGCATTGCCTAGTTCTGAAATGGGCGGTGGATTAACCGGGTAAATAATCGCATCTTTGATTTGCGAGAACTGACCGAATGCTTTACCAACAAGTGCATCGACAGACTCACCTTTACCCCGTTCTTTCCAGTCTTTTAATGGTGTAAATACGAGTGCTGCATTTTGGCCGCTACCCGAGAAGCTAAAGCCGGCAATTGCGATGACATGTTTGATAGCCGGTTGTGCCAGATAGTAGTCTTCAACTTGTTTGATGACCTCCATGGTACGGTTGGTTGTAGCACCGGAAGGCAACTGGACGTTGGTGACGAAATAGCCTTGATCTTCAGCGGGCAGGAAAGATGTTGGTAAACGTACATACAGCAAGCCCACACAGACCAAGATTAATGCATAAATGATCATGTAGCGACCAGTTTTTGCCAGCATACGTCCAACAGTACTTTGATAGCCTTTTGCTGCCGTATTGAATTTACGGTTAAACCAGCCGAAGAAACCTGTTTTGACTTCATGGTGACCAGCTTCTACCGGTTTAAGAATCGTCGCACACAGTGCAGGTGTCAAAGTAAACGCCATTAATGCCGAGAAGAAAATCGACACTGACATCGACATCGAGAATTGGCGGTAAATCGCACCGACCGCACCACTAAAAAATGCCATCGGAATAAATACCGCGATCAACACCAGCGTAATACCGATGATCGCACTGCTGATTTGTCCCATCGCTTTACGGGTAGCTTCTTTTGGTGAAAGACCTTCTTCACTCATAATCCGTTCGACGTTCTCGACAACCACAATCGCATCATCAACGAGAATACCAATGGCCAGCACCATGCCGAACATTGTCAACACGTTAATCGAGAAGCCAAGTACGTTCATTGCGGCAAATGTACCTAGTAATGCCACCGGTACCACAATGGTTGGAATGATGGTGTAGCGGATGTTTTGCAAGAACAGGAACATCACCAAAAACACCAGTACAATCGCTTCGACCAGTGTTTTGACGACTTCGGAGATCGAAATCTTAACGAAGGTAGACGAGTCGTAAGGTACGTCGAACTTGGTCTTTGCCGGTAAAAACTGGGCTAACTCGTCCATTTTTTTATAGACGGCTGTCGCGGTTCCCAAAGCGTTGGCAGTTGGTGACAGCTGCACACCGATTGCAGCAGCGGGTTTACCGTTTAAACGTGACGAGAACAGGTAAGACTGTCCGCCGACTTCAATGCGTGCAACTTGATTTAATCGCAGCGTTGAGCCATCAGCATTGGCACGCAATACAATGTTACCGAATTCTTCCGGTGTTGTTAACTGGCCGGTGACCAGCACCGTTGCAGTGATTTGTTGGTCAGTCGGGCTTGGCGAGTCACCCAATGAACCGGATGCAACTTGTGCATTTTGTGCAGTGATAGCAGTATTGATATCGGATGGCGTCAAGCTGAAGCTTTGCAGCTTGGCAGGATCGATCCAGATACGCATTGCGTTTTCTGTTGCAAACAGCTGTGCCTGACCAACACCGTCAATACGACGGATCTCGTTTAAGACGTTACGCGAGAGATAATCCCCCAGCGCGATTGGTCCCATTGATCCATCTTCAGACGACAATGTCATAAACAACAGGAAGTTACTGCGCGATTTGGTAACTTGTACACCTTGTTGCTTCACAGAAGAAGGCAGCCGTGATTCAACCCTTTTGATGCGGTTTTGCACGTCGACAGATGCCATATCCGGATCGGTTTCTGTACTGAAGGTCAGTGTGATTTGTACGCGACCGTTTGCTTCACTTTGTGACTCCATATATTGCAAGCCATCTGCACCATTCATTTCTTGTTCGATCAGACTCGTGACACT
>JAATFN010000053.1 GCA_015655165.1 Betaproteobacteria bacterium
GCGCAAGCGACTCTACCCCGAGGAAATCGATCAGCTTCGGCGCCGACTCGACCACTTCCTTCATGGCCGGATTCTTGGTGTCAAGGACACGCAACGGATTGCTGTGCAGCCGGCGCTTCGCCTCCTCGTCCAACAGCGAAACGTGCGCCTCGAAGTGCTTGATGAGCTCGGCGCGGTGCAATGCACGCTCCGGCGGCTGGCCGAGGCTGTTGAGTTCCAGCCGCACGTCGGTCATGCCGATGGCCTTCCAGAGCGCCGCCGCGAGCAGGATCAGCTCGGCGTCGACCTCGGGGCCGGCAAAACCCAGCGCCTCCGCGCCGATCTGGTGGAACTGGCGGTAGCGACCGCGCTGCGGTCTTTCATGACGGAACATCGGACCGCTATACCACAGACGCTTGGGACCATCATAAGTCAAGTTATGCTCGATCGCCGCACGTACAACACCTGCCGTACTTTCGGGGCGCAACGTCAGATTGTCGCCGTTCATCGTATCGACAAACGAATACATTTCTTTTTCGACGATGTCGGTCACCTCACCTAAGCCACGCGAGAATAATGCTGTCGGCTCGACAATAGGCGTACGGATTTGCTGGAATCCATAACTTTTCAGAACAGACTGGACAGTGTTTTCAAACAATTCCCACAATGGGGCATCTGCAGGGAGAATATCATTCATGCCCTTGACACCGACAATTTTTTCAACCTTCTTGATTTCCGACATATCTATTCAATTAAAGTGATTAAGCTCTGCAGGTATTCCTGCAAGACTAGTGTGACAGCTATTGGGCAACAACCACGTTACCATAGTGTGTCTTGACATAGTCAAGCACAATTGCTCGGAATTCTTCGGCAATATATTCGCCACGCAATGTCATTTTCTTTTCCCCATCAATAAAGACAGGCGCTGCAGGAGACTCACCAGTACCAGGCAAACTGATCCCGATATTGGCATGTTTGGATTCACCAGGACCATTGACAATGCAACCCATGACAGCCACATTCATGCCTTCGACACCTGGATAGACCGCTTTCCACGAAGGCATTTGATCCCGCAAATACGTCTGGATCTTGTCTGCCAAATCCTGAAACACCGTCGAAGTCGTCCGTCCGCATCCAGGACAAGCAATCACCATCGGTGTAAATTTGCGCAATCCCATAGTTTGCAGAATTTCTTGCCCAACAACAACTTCTTTCGTACGGTCTCCACCAGGTTCCGGTGTCAACGAAATACGAATCGTGTCGCCAATACCTTCTTGCAGCAATATGGACAACGCCGCGGTCGATGCAACAATACCCTTGCTTCCCATCCCGGCTTCTGTTAATCCCAGATGCAAGGGATAATCACAACGCCGGGCCAGTTCGCGATACACCGCGATCAAATCCTGCACTCCGGACACCTTACATGACAAAATAATCTTGTCGCCTGCCAGACCAAGCTCTTCAGCACGCTGGGCGTTTTCAATCGCGGAAGTCACCAAGGCCTCATACATGACCGCTTGTGCAGGCCAAGGTTCGGCACGGACCGCATTCTCGTCCATAATCCGTGCAAGCAAATCCTGATCGAGACTGCCCCAATTCACACCAATACGCACTGGCTTGTCATAACGACAAGCCACATCGATCATCTTGGCAAACTGGGTATCACGCTTGGCCCCCTTACCCACATTACCCGGATTGATCCGATATTTGGATAAGGCCTGTGCGCAATCGGGATAGTCGGTAAGCAGTGTATGGCCGTTATAATGGAAATCCCCGACCAATGGGACATCGACCCCCATACGATCGAGTTGCTCGCGAATCGCGGCTACCGATGCGGCAGCTGCCGGTGTATCGACTGTCAGACGGACGATCTCGGAACCTGCACGTGCCAATTCTTTGATCTGAATGGCAGTGCCAATCGCATCAGCCGTATCGGTATTGGTCATGGACTGCACCAGTACAGGCGCACCACCACCAACAAACACTTCATGCGCACCGTGTGCAATCGTCACACGTCGACTTGTCCTGCGACTTACAGGGCCCGATGCAATCGGAGAAGAAGGAAATGACATCGTATTACTTCAAATTAATTCGTGCTACGTTATTTTTGCTAACAGGCAAGGTCACAGGCTTGCCACGTAATGTCGCATCGACACCACTCGCATTCCCAATGACCAGTTGCAAAGGTTCCGGTACATCAAATGACTCTGTCGAACCTGCAGCGAGCAAACGCGAGAACAGAATCGAACCGTCTGCACGGCGCATTTCCACCCACGCATCCTCACGCAAGACCAAACGCAATAAATCTTTGCTGTTACTGACCTGAATCACCGGCTTTACCAGCTCGGCCGGCACCGTTGCCGCAACAACCTTGTCTAGTGTGACAGGCGTGGCTGCCGGTGCAGGTGGCTCAACAGAGGCACCTGCGTCCGGCAGCCTTTCAAACTTTGGGAAGGTAACCGGCGCCTTTATCGATTCAGGTGCAACAGTGGCAACAGCAACTGGTACTGCTGCAGGCGCATCACTGCTGCCATCACCGGATTGCCGTAGAACTTCCGGTACATTTCCTGTTTGCGGTGCGGCTTCCATGTTCGAAGAAAACAAAGACAATGGCGACACGGCACCGCCATCGGTTTTATGCCAGAGATAAAATCCAGCCACAGCAACCGCTACTGCCACAACAATGACTGCTGCAATCGGCACAATCTTTTTACGGTCCCGCAACGGCAATGACGATACATTAAATGTTGCCGGTTGCACACGATCAGAACCTGCCACGGCACCCAAACGCATTTCCTGCTTGGGTAATGCTGCCAATAACGGCACGGCATCCATCCCCAAAAGCTTCGCATAGGTACGAATAAAACCACGTGTAATGGCCATGCCAGGCAACGATGCATAGTCATCTGCCTCGATGGCATGTATCTGGCGTGGCGCCAATTTCAGGTAACTTGCCACATCATCAATGGACAAACCTCTTAAGGTGCGACAAGACGCCAGTTGTGCGCCTGGAGGGATGATTTGCGCCGGTGCCTGTTCGGCTTGTACCAATACAGACGCCTCAACCTCTGACGTTGTCGCATCTTCATTTACTAGCACGTCGTTTTTTTGCTGTTCACTCATCAAAAGCTCCACGCTGATAAGCTGCATATTCGGAAGATGCGGGGTAACGCAGACGCAATTGTGTCACCAGACCATCTTCCGCAGCCCTATTACCCAATTGACGCTCAACCTTGATCGCCAACCAAAGCACCTCTGCACTCAAGGTAATGTTTTTTTCCACAAAGCCGATATGAAACCGTGCCCGCTCCACATCCTGTTTATCAAGAGACCACTTGGCCATATATACATTGGCAAGCGGCCCGGCCGGATCATACTGTAAGGATTGCACGAAATACGCTTTCGCTGCCATCACATCATTTAACCTTAAACTGCAAGCACCTGCATTATTGGCAGCAACCGATGGGGTACGATAAGCACGATTTCCCAACGCCGCATTAAAATAACCGATTGCCTGCTTTTCACGTCCGCTGCCACAGAGCAACAAACCGTAATTATTTGCAAAATCAGGATTATCAGGCGACAGCCTCATCGCACGCAGGAAATTATTTTCAGCGAGCTGAATTTCCCCTTGAGCCATAAAAATCAACGCACGCATGCTGTAAGCATCTGCGTAGTTTGGAGCCAGCCTTAACACTTGCGCCACCTCTTCCAACGCAACATCAAACTGGCGCTGCTCGTAATAACCGATGGCCAGTTGCATACGTATTTCGATACGCCTTAACTCTGTTGCCTGATTTGCATCGGCTGACAATCCCACACCGTCAGTTGCCGCTTTTTCTAAAACACCATCAGATGCACAACCTGACAACAAAATAGAAGACACCATCACCATGGCCACAGCAACAACACGTGTGTGTTTTATCACCCATTAACCTCCACCAAAAGTCCAAAGTTTTTACCGAACTTCTGCTGATACTCTGTCATTTTTTGCATGCGTTCTTGCACACGGGTACGATCTTTCACCTCGCCGGCCAACTGGCCGCATGCCGCATCGATATCGTCACCGCGCGTTTTACGCACGGTTGTCACAATACCCGCATCCATCAATATCTGTGCAAATGCCTTGATTCTAGGATTCTTCGAACGTTTCAACCCCGATTCAGGGAACGGATTGAACGGAATCAAATTAAATTTGCACGGTACATCATGGGTGTGCACCAACGCAATCAATTCCCTGGCGTGTTCGTCCGTATCATTCACATCATCCAGCATACAGTATTCGAATGTCACAAAGTCACGTGGTGCAAATGCCAGATAACGTTTACACGCTGCCATTAACTCTGCCAACGGATATTTCTTGTTTAACGGAATCAAACCGCTACGCAAGGTATCATTCGATGCATGTAAAGACACTGCCAGTGCCACCGCACATTCCTGTGACAATTTGTCCATCATCGGCACAACACCGCTAGTCGATAGAGTAACACGGCGGCGCGACAATCCATACGCATTGTCGTCTAACATCAACTTTAATGCTGTCACAGTCGGCTCGAAATTGAGTAAGGGCTCGCCCATACCCATCATCACCACATTGGTAATTTGCCGATCCCCCTTGGGACCAGCCTCGATACCCTTGGTTTTACGCAGTTCGAACTCTGCCATCCATACCTGACCGATGATTTCACCAACTGTCAGGTTGCGATTAAATCCTTGTTTGCCTGTCGAACAAAAACGACAGTTCACAGCACAACCTGCCTGTGTCGAGACACATAACGTGCCACGTGTTTCTTCCGGAATATAAACCGTTTCAACCGCATTGCCGTTACCGACGTCAATCAACCATTTGCGCGTACCATCTGTGGACGTATGGTCACTGATGATCTGTGGCGCACGGATTTCTGCCCGCGTTGCCAACTTGTCACGCAATGACTTCGCCAGATCGGTCATCTGAGAAAAGTCGGACGCCCCAAATTGGTGAATCCAGCGCAACAATTGCTTGGCGCGAAACGGCTTCTCACCCAACTCGCCGCAATAAGCGACAAGTTGCGCGGGATCGAGATCCAGCAAATTGGTGAGATGCTCTGCCATACAATACGCTTTCTAACCCGTTCATACTGGCACTGCCGATATGAACGCTTGCAAAAATTAACGTGAATAGATATTCAACGACGGGAAGAAGTAAGCGATTTCTACTGCTGCTGTTTCAGCCGCATCGGAACCATGTACTGCATTCGCATCGATAGATTCTGCAAAATCAGCACGAATTGTGCCTTTTTCTGCCTTCTTGGGATCTGTTGCACCCATCAGGTCACGATGCTTCAGGACTGCGTTTTCACCTTCCAATGCCTGAACAATCACAGGACCTGAAATCATGAAATCAACCAGATCCTTGAAGAAAGGACGTTCACGGTGAACAGCGTAGAAGCCTTCTGCTTCAGCGCGGGACAAATGAATCATGCGTGCAGCAACGATTTTCAAGCCTGCAGCTTCAAAACGTGCATAGATTTGACCAATCACATTCTTCGCAACTGCGTCCGGTTTAATAATCGATAAGGTGCGTTCAATTGCCATTTAGAAAAACTCCAATAAAATGAATAAGTTAAAGCTGTTAATTATCAAATACAATTAACCCTTGATTTTACCATGAAACAATTCACAATCTGTGCGACCAAACAAAGTCAAATACGACTATTCGCAGGATTTATTGTACTAAGGATGGCCCGCAACGTGTTATTCTTAAGATTGAAGCTTAACGTAACAGGAGGAGTATATGAACCCCAACCTACAAAACACCTATGGTTACGCCAACGATAACGCGTTAATCCGCCATCGTGTCTTGCGTAACACCTATTTTCTGCTCGCCTTATCCATGATCCCGACAGTACTGGGTGCATGGCTCGGCGTACAGATGCAATTCGCACTATTCGCAGGCAATCCGATCATCAGCTTTGTCGTCTTTTTAGCTATAGCCTTCGGTTTTTTCTATGCCATTGAAAAAACCAAAAACTCCGGTATCGGCGTTTTGGTTCTTCTGGCGTTTACCTTCTTTATGGGCTTAATGCTCTCGGGGCTGATCCGTCACACACTGGGTTTCACTAATGGCCCACAACTGATCATGGCAGCATTTGGTGGCACTGCCGGCATTTTTGCGGTCATGGCTGCGATTGCAACCGTATCCAAACGTGATTTCTCAGGGTTGGGTAAATGGTTGTTTGTCGGCCTGCTGGTCATTATTGCCGCAAGTGTTGCCAACATCTTCCTGCAATTGCCGGCAATGCAACTGGCGATCTCCGTGATTGCCATCGGCATTTTCTCAGCTTACATCTTGTTTGACGTACAACAAATCATCAATGGCGGCGAAACCAATTACATTTCGGCAACATTGCGTATTTATCTGGACGTCTACAATATCTTTGCCAACCTCTTGTCTATTCTGGGCATCTTCGGTGGGAACAGGGAATAACTGCCTGGCACTATGCTTCGAATAACAACTGGCTGGTACTGGTTGTGATAAAAAAACCTGCCCGAAAAAAATTTCGGCAGGTTTTTTGTTTTTTGGCAGGCACAAACCAACACGAACACCGCTGCGCCTCATACAGGTAATAGGGTTACCCCATATTTGGCAAGGTGCCGACCATCAAATACATCATTGACAGCTTGCAAGACAAGCGCCTCTTCTTGGTGTGGTGAAACCAGCAACGTATACGAGTGCAAGCTAAACAACGCATCACCATTACCCTGCCTGTCCGGGCTTCTCTGCAGCATCGTAGCTAACCGGCCGAGATAGGATGCCGCATGACTTTGGGCGACCCGGTAAACTATCTGATATATGCCACGTATGCCATTGGCATGTTTGCATGCATGCGCCTCAGGCAATCTGGCGGGATGATACACCGACATGACAAATGGCAAATCGATATCCTTGGGGGCAAATAATTGCCATGACAGGCGCGTTGCGTTCATATCCAAGCGCTTGAGTGCATGGATCTTCGACACGCGCATGCACTGCTTCAACCTGCTGTGTTCTGCCTGAATATCTGGCGCATGCAAAGCGATATCGAGAATGCGCTTTTTATTGCATGCATAGTGTCCGGCTCTGGTTGCCATCGCACCAAAGAGGCGTGTTATGCCGACTTGATGCAGCAACGAAAGAATACGGGGAAATGCCGATGTATCGACCAGCTCAATGAATGTGCCATCCTCGAAATACACCATGGCATTGTAGGCTTTATCCTGTGCGGTACCGTAATAAACCCTAAATCCTGCACGGGTAAAATCATCCACTGCCAACCCCAGTGCCGGAACCGAAACCAGAATATGATCGATCAGCATAAGTTATCCGATATGGATATAAAACCTATCGGCTATTTACCGGTAGGTCCCATGATAGTTTCACATTGACACAATCCGGCGACATCGGCTGATCAGTCACACGCCTTTTACAGCAATCTCGTGGCATCAAACAGGCAAGCTGCCTGCATCACACCAGATCAAACACCCCCATCGATTCCACGTGGGCCGTATGCGGGAACATGTTGACCACACCGGCCATTTTCAGGCGATAGCCCCCTGCTTCCAGCACTCCCGCATCCCGTGCCAATGTCGCAGGACTACAGGATACATACACGATACGCACGGGCTTCATGCCCGATGCCAATGCCGCTAGCGCATTGCAGACATCCAATGCCCCTTCACGTGGCGGATCAATCAGTATACGATCAAATTTACCCAACGCCTCGAAATCTTCTTTTTTAGCCTCGAACAGATTCCTGCAGTAAAACGACGTCTTTGCCTCGACGTTGTTGACTCTGGCATTATCTGCAGCACGTTCGGTCAACGCTGTACTACCCTCGATACCCACGACCTCGCGCGCCAACGTCGCAATAGGTAAAGTAAAGTTACCCAAACCACAAAACAAATCTGCTACCCGGTCTTGTGGCTGGATATCAAGCAAACGCAACGCACGCGTAACCAGAACGCGATTGATCTGATGGTTGACCTGTGTAAAGTCGGTCGGTTTGAACGGCATCTTGATACCGAATTCAGGCAACGTGTAATGCAAATCCGATTTCTCGGGATAATAAGGCACTGCCGTATCCGGCCCCTTCGTTTGCAACCACCACTCGACACCATATGCATCGGCAAACGCCTTAAGTTTCAGCGCATCTTCTGCTGACAATGCCTGCATAATGCGCAGCACCATCACAGTGGTTTTTTTGCCGTCTTCGCCGTCGCCTATAGCCAGCTCGATTTGTGGCAAATGGTTCACAATTGACAATGTACCAATTAACGCACGCAATGGCATCAACATCGCAGAGACATGTGGTGGCAAAATCTCGCAAGTCTGCATATCACTGACAAAGGGCGACTTTTTCTCGTGGAAACCCACCAGCACCGTCCCTTTTTTGACCACATTTTTGACTGAAATACGCGCACGGTAGCGATAACCCCAGGTTGGCCCGTAAATCGGGCGCATCATGCGCTCAGGCTTCACCTTGGATAAATGCCAGAGATTGTCCTCCAACACCCGTTGCTTGACAGCAACTTGCGCTGATGCCTCAAGATGCTGCATCGCACACCCGCCACAGATACCGAAATAAGCGCAACGCGGTTTGACACGTAACGATGATTCACGATGTAAAGCGGTCATGGTAGCCGCTTCCCAGTTATTTTTTTTACGGTAGGAATGAAAAGAAACGGTTTCTTTAGGTAACGCCCCCTCGACAAATACGACTTTACCGGGAGTGTCGTCCTCGTTGCGCAAATGGCCAACACCCCGTCCGTCCATATCCAGGGATTCGATCTCGATCATGTTCTGTTGCATAGAGATACATTGCCAGAATAAAATAAAGCGCTATTGTTACTTAAGCGCGCGCCGAAATAAAGCTAAAACAGCGCCTCCTTGTCAATTCCTTGTGCAATGAGTATGCGTCGCAACTTTTGTAATGCCTCTTGCTGGATTTGGCGCACACGTTCACGTGTGATCCCCAGCTCGACTGCTAGCTCCTCGAGGGTGGCTGGTGTATCGTTACCCAGCCCAAAACGCCGTATCACCACAATACGATGCTTGCCTGGCAGGCTTTTAATCCAATGCCGCATCTGCGCGCATATCTCGTGGACCTGCACTTGTGCATCGGGATTATCTGCCTCATCACTGGATATAAAGTCCAGTAAACTGCTTTTACCATCTTGTTGCAATAAGGCATCCAGCGAAGAAGATTGTTCTGACAATCCCAATACATCGGCAACAATTTCAACAGGACGATCGGACAAATAGGCAATATCCTCGACTTTGGCTTCCCGGCCATTTTGTTCAGCTTCAATCAGGTATTTGGCACGTAAAATCTGATTGAGTTCACGCACCACATGTACCGGCAGGCGCACGGTTCTGGCCTGATTCATCACAGCACGCTCGACACTTTGTCGAATCCACCAGGTCGCATAGGTAGAAAAACGAAAACCGCGTTCCGGTTCGAATTTGTCGATGGAACGCATCAAGCCGACATTCCCCTCCTCGATCAAGTCAAGCAGAGCAACACCACGGTTAATGTATTTTTTGGCGATGGACACAACCAGACGCAGGTTGTGTTCGATCATGATCTGGCGCGCAGCAAAATCTCCTGCTTTGGCCAAGGTAGAATAATGGCGCTCTTCTTCAACGCTCAGTAAGGGCTTGGTACCAATCTGATTCAGATAACGCTGAGTCGCATCTGTGGATAACTCTGCCGATAAAACCGTTTTAAAGTCTTCATCAGACTCGGCATTGTCAGGTGGTACATCAACTGCAGCCGCTTCACCATCTTCCATCGCAGCATCCGTCAAATCTATCGGATCATCGCTGTCTTCGGTCTGGTGAAGATGGCTGTTCATATGTCACCGCGGGGGCAAATAAGGCGTCGGGTCAACAGGCTTGCCTTGCTGCCTGATCTCGAAGTGCAGCTTGACATTGCTACTATCGGAATTTCCCATTTCTGCAATTTTCTGTCCCTTCGTCACAGTCTGACCTTCCTTAACAAGAATAGTACGACTATGTGCGTAAGCAGACAACAGATTATTGTCGTGTTTCAAAATAACAAGATTTCCATAACCGCGAATGCCGCTACCAGCATACATGACCTTGCCTTCTGCAGCTGCCACAATAGGTTGGCCGACCTTACCGCCGATATCGACTCCTTTTCTGGACACATCATAGCTACCTGATACCTTACCTTCTGTTGGCCATATCCAGGAAGTTGATGACGCATTACCACTTGACGCTGCAACGGCTGGTGCTTCGGATTTAACAGGTGGTGTTGCAGATACGGCAGGTGCAGCAGTTACAGGAGCTGTCGATGCGCTTGATGTCGTGGTATTGATTTGTGCATCGGTTTTACTCAACTCGGCCAATGCCTGATCGGAATAGGTACGTTTGTCACCGCGTGGAGAAGTTGCATTGACCGTACCAGGTAACGCCTTGGCAGTTGGTAATGGTTTGATGTCAAGACCTGATGAGCTGGCTGTGACGGCACCGACTTGTGCATTGCCTGAGGCCATTGCAGCACCAGATGGTGGGGTAACATGCAAAACCTGGCCGACCTTGATATCGTTCGGGTTTGTCAGATTATTCCATACCACTAGATCACGGTAACTCTGACCTGCTTCCAAAGCAATACGGTATAAGGTTTCCCCCGGTTTGACTATATGCACACCAGTTGTTTCTTGAGCAACTGAAACTGGTGCAACAGTTCTTTCCACCGGCACTGTTGCAGCTGTACGCCCTTCCACCGGGGCATTATTCTGCGTTGTGGTACACGCAACTAATTGTGCAACTAATACAGATAACAACAAATGACTATTTTTCATGCGCATCACATTCATTTTTTTTACAACTTTCACGACGCGTTACCTTCATAAAACATAGAGCAACGACATCCCTCATATTTACATCGTACCCGGTTTTAATGGTACAAAATGACACTTTTCCAGCGTGGATGTTTTCCACTGAGAAGAACTTACCCGCTCGATTAATTGCAACTCCTGTTGTACTTGGCCAACAGGTGCGACTAGTCTGCCACCGACGGCCATTTGCTCAAGCAAAGCTTGAGGTACAGTTAATCCTGCTGCTGCCAGAATAATACCGTCAAATGGTCCTGCTTGCGGCAAGCCTAACATACCATCTCCATAATGCAACCTGATATTGGCAATACGTAAAGGCCGCAAATTATTTTTGGCAAGCTCGTGCAAAGGTTTGATTCGTTCAATCGAATACACTTCTTTCGCAACCAATGACAGCACTGCTGCCTGATAACCACAGCCGGTACCGATTTCCAGTACCTTGTCCAACACGCCGCCTTTTTTATTGTCACGCATGATTTCAATCATACGCGCGACAATATACGGTTGCGAAATCGTCTGGTGATGTCCAATTGGCAATGAAGCATCCACATACGCCTGGCTGGCTAATCCTGCATCCATAAACATGTGGCGCGGTACCGCTTCCAAAGCTGCCAGTACACGACTATCCGACACACCTTGTTTGGCGACACGTGTAACCATAGCACGTCTGACCGCATCCGATGGTGGCCTTGGGTTATGAGACAAATCTGTATTAACCTGTACCAGATTACGTAGAAGCGGCGATGAACTATGGGTGTGATTACTCCGCCAGGATGGCTCTTTAGGTGAAGCACGTACTGTGGCTACCTTACCGAGCTGGCTATTTGCAGCATTTTTAGCGGCTGTTTGCGAAATCTGCATCGGTCTGGCAGCCACCTGCTTGGCAACCGGTTTATCTGCCGTACCCCGTGTTTTTTTCTCGACGACAGAAGACAAGGTTAATGGAAAACGCTTGGGCTTTTCTGTCATGACAACGCCTTTTTCAAGGAGTCGAGCTGCAAGACATGTGTCAAATCCACTTGTAGCGGTGTCACTGAAATATGACCTTGTTTCACTGCGTGAAAATCAGTCCCTTCTCCACCATCTTTCGCTTCGCCAAATGCACCAATCCAGTATAAATCCTTACCATAAGGATCCTGCTGCCGGCGTACAGGTTGCGATACATGCCGTTTTCCCAAACGGGTTGCCACAGGTGGTTTTAATGCCGCATACGGCAAATTGGGAATATTGATATTCAGAAGATACGGTTTGGCAAGCGCATCGGCATAGCGTTCGACAATATCACGGGCGACCTTGGCAGCAGAGGCCAGCTCTTGCCAACCACGGTCAATTTGAGAAAACGCAATGGATGGAATACCGAACAAATACCCCTCGGTCGCAGCCGCAACCGTTCCCGAATACAAGGTATCGTCCCCCATGTTCTGCCCCTGGTTAATACCGGAGACCACCAGATCGATATCAGAAGCAATCCCGCCTGTTAACGCGACATGCACACAGTCAGAAGGCGTGCCATTGACATAATAAAAACCGTTATCAGCCTGCTCTATCCAGAAAGGACGATCCAGTGTCAACGAGCTGGAACTGCCCGAACAATTACTATCGGGAGCAACAACAGTGATATCGGCAATTGGGGCCAATGCATCAGCCAACGCCACAATACCGGGCGCCAGATAACCATCATCGTTACTGATTAATATTTTCATATGCCCATTTTACCTGAAGCCATTCGTACATGACATATCCTGTACAGTCCCCTGAGATCTATCGTATCTGTCTTTATTACGGTTGCCTAGACCGGTGTAGCCAATGGCAATGCAATGTCTTCGGTGCCAATATGTGTAGTCTGCCTGACTTGCGCCCTGTTTTTAAAAAAAGCCTGTACATCGCCAATCTCGCGGGTACGCTTAAAAGGAGGTAAACTCTGCCAGATACGACGCCCATACCCTTTGGAAATAACACGCGGATCACACAACATCAATACACCACTGTCGGTTTCATCACGTATCAAACGCCCGGCCCCCTGCTTTAAATTAATGATGGTTTCTGGTAATTGATGGTGCATAAAGCCAGAGAGCCCTTTTTTCTCGAGCTCGACAATGCGCGCTGCCAATACCGGGTCATCCGGGGGCGAAAATGGGATCTTGTCGATAATCACCAACGACAAGGCATCCCCGCGCACATCTACACCTTCCCAGAAACTCTGGCTACCAATCAATACCGCATTGCCTGCAGCCCTAAAGCGGTCCAGCAATTCGGTACGCCCCGCTTCGCCCTGTACCAATAACGGAAAATCCCAGCCACGTGCGGCAAATTCTTCACGCAATCGTTCTGCAGAACGGGTTACAGCCCGAATTGTCGTACACAATAAAAAGGTTTTGCCGCCTGCGGCCTCAATGGCCGGCAAAGCGGCATCAATGACCGCATCGGTATAACCGAATGATTGTGGTTCGGGTAAATTGTGCGGGACAAACAACAGCCCCTGTTTGTCATAATTAAACGGGCTTGGCCACGTTTTTGCCGGTTCGTCAGACAAGCCCATTTGCGAGGCATAATGGTGAAAATCGTTTTTAACCGCCAAGGTCGCAGACGTAAAAATCCACGAGCGTGGTGTGCCTTCGCGCTGCTTATTAAACGTTGGCGCAATCGACAATGGTGTTCTGTGTAATTGCAATGAAGCGGAAAACGCTTCTACCCACAATACATAACATTGCTTTTGCTCTTCGGTTGCCTTGCGATCTTTCTCGCCATTCCAGCTTTCCAGCTGATCGAGCAATTCGATTGTACGGGTACGGCACTGTTCGATCGTCTCTGCCCGCTCGGCCTGTTTTTCCAGTACGGCCAGCATATCGCCCATCGTGTCCTTCAACGTCTCCAACGCCGGAAAAAACGTACTGGATGGTGCAATCTGATGCAAAGCCAGTTTGACCGAATCGTCGGCAAAGCTCAAGCGCAAGTCTCTGGCAGCTTTTTCAACCACCGACACCAGTTTTGGCCAGTCGGCACCATCTCTTGCATAAGACAAGCCTTCGGTTAACACATCACGACACAATTCCATGATTTGGGAGGTCGACACTGTCTCCCCAAAAAACAGTGTTGCCACTTCCGGCAACTGGTGCGCCTCGTCAAAGATGATCGTATTGGCGGTCGGCAACAACTCTGCCACACCCGTATCCTTTAATGCCACGTCGGCAAAGAACAAGTGGTGATTAACCACCACCACATCAGCCTGCTGCGCTTCTTTACGCGCCTTCATGACAAAGCAGTCCTGATAATACTGGCACTCGGCACCAAAGCAGGTCTCACGCGTCGATGTGACCAGATTCCACACAGAAGCCGTCTCAGGTACTTTGGATAGCTCGGCCTTGTCCCCTGAACTGGTCGTTTTCATGAAACGCGCAATCTCGCGTAAATAACCGGCATCTTCACGTGCAGTGAGGCGCCCGTTTTGCAGTGTACGCTCGAGATGGAAATGACAGACGTAGTTGGCACGTCCTTTCAACAGCGCAATCGACACCGGTACATTCAGTGCTTTACGCACCGTCGGAATATCCCGGTTATACAACTGGTCCTGCAAATTCTTTGTACCAGTGGAAATGATCACTTTCCCGCCCCACAACAAGGCAGGCACCAGGTAGGCATACGTTTTACCTGTGCCGGTACCTGCTTCTGCAATCAGTGTTGTTTGTGATGCAATCGTAGCGGCAATGGCTTTGGCCATGTCGGTTTGCGCATGACGTGGCCGAAAGCCTTTTATCGCCGTACTTAAGGCACCTGCCTCACCAAACAGTTGTTCGATCTGTGCATCATGTTTGTCATCGACAACCGATGCGCTCTTGTCTTCTTTCGAACTCACTGATAAATGCCTGCTATGTATAGGGATAACATCTAATGTAAAAATAGCGTTAAGCCGGAATATCCGGAATCAAACGCATTTTGAGTAATAGAATCTGGTCTTTCAAATGCAGTTTGCGCTTTTTCAAGCGACTTAACCAGAACACTTCAACGCCTGGATCTGCCGATAAGGTATCAATCACCGCATCCAGATCACGGTGTTCAACTTCCAGTTCGATAATACGACGCTGTATATCGCTTAGCGCTTCTTGGGGCACGGAAACTCTCTCTCGTCAATCATTGTACGATGTATCTACTGCTTATTAGCAGCACGGTTTGCTTTGCGTTCGGTCAAAACACGCTCGCTATCGTCTGCACGTGCCTGACGCTTAAACCGGTTCGCCTCAATGCCGATTTTATTGATCGCACTGGCAGTCACATGATGATCGGCTTTTGCCCTATCCAGACAACGGGTCACAAAAAATTTTGTGTAACACACACGCTGTTCGTCTATATAACGTGCCTCGGTCGACGCAGTGAATTGATCGACCAAAGACAACGCCGCATCAGCTTTGGCGCCAGACGTAATTGATCCGGCCGGATATACTTCCAACAAGCCCGATTGCACATCGGCATACACCTCTTCGGCAAAGGCAACCTGTGCCGTCAAGCCAAACAGCACTAGCAACAAACACTTTTTCAAACCAATCATTGCATTCCCATTAATTCATCGATGACACAGTCGTTTACGACAACGAATCTGTATCGGCCCGTCTGTCGGCATCCATATATTCGCGTGACTGCATCTCGATAATACGGGAAACAGTACGGTGAAATTCGTTAGCCAACGTACCTTCTGTATACAGTAATTCAGGTTCGACCTCGGCTGACATAATCAGTTTAACCTTATGATCATAAAATACGTCAATCAACCAGGTAAAACGCCGTGCAGGAGATGACATTGCTGCCGACATTTTAGGGATATCCGACACAATAACGGTCTGGAAGCGGCTTGCAAGCTCCAAATAATCGTTTTGCGAACGCGGCCCAGCACATAGTGTATCAAAATCAAACCAGATCACACTACCGGCGCGTCGTATCGCGGTCAATTCACGTGCTTCAATAGATACAACAGGATCATCATCAGCCGTTTCGGCCACACTGTCAAATGCTTGTACCAACGCCGCTGTCGTGTCAGCGCCTAACGGCGTATGGTAGATTTTAACCTGTTCTAATGCCCGTTTACGGTAATCGATACCCGCATCGATATTCATCACATCCAGCTTTTCTTTCAACAGCGCAATCGTCGGCAACATGCGGTCACGATGTAAACCATCCGGATACAATGTACTTGGCTCGTAATTTGACGTCATCACAAACGACACACCATGATCAAACAGACCTTTTAACAGGTTGTAAAGTATCATCGCATCGGCAATATCGGACACATGGAATTCATCAAAGCAAATCAACTGGTACTTCTTGGCAATGCGAATAGCAACTTCATCCAGAGGGTTTGCAATCCCTTTCAACTGATCAAGCTGACGATGCACATCACGCATGAACTCATGGAAATGCAGCCGTGTTTTACGCTCGATAGGCACGACAGAGTAAAAACTGTCCATTAAAAAGGACTTACCACGACCAACACCACCCCACATGTACACGCCTTGGGGCACTGTTGTTCGATGAAACAATTTGGAGAACAAATTCGACTGTCTGGATGACAAGGACACCCATTCTTCATAAGCACGTTGCAAACGGTAAATAGCGCGTAGCTGCGCCTCATCCGGAACATAACCGCGCTCGCTTAACGCATGTTCATAAAATTCACGTACATTCATGGGCGTTGTCTAATCCATTCTTGGCTGCACTCTTGGCAGCAGTAATAAAAAATGGGCGAGCCAAGCTCGCCCATCACACTTCCTGCCAATGACAAACGTCGTCAGAAATTCAAAGAGCGTTTATCAACTGCCAAAGCAGCCTCTTTCGTTGACTCTGACAGCGATGGGTGTGCATGGCA
>JAATFN010000084.1 GCA_015655165.1 Betaproteobacteria bacterium
CCGGCTATGCGAAACCAGGGGAAGCTCATGCTATGTCTGCAGCGTACACACGGTATCCTGTTATTTCTGTTATTTTCTTTATTTTGCAGTACGCAGGCTAGCGCTGTCACAGTTATAACGCTTGCTGCGATTTCTAAAGATGTACCCCAGCAAGAACGTGACTGGATGGGCGGCATTGATGTCCTGGAATCGCAAGGTGATTGGGATGCGATGGTAGCTTTTGCAAAGGAATGGACCAAAGCCGAGCCGACGAGTGAAACCGCGTGGTTTAGTTTGGGGGTTGCCTATAACAATCTTAAACAATTCGATGAAGCATTGCGTGCTTATGAAGAAGTACTGAAGCTGGACAATAATAGTTCTCATGTCTGGAACAATATGGGGGTGATCTATTTTGGGAAGAAACAATATACGAAGGCAATCGATGCGTACAAACGTGCCATCATGAGTGACCAGGAAGATGTCAGACCTTGGCATAATCTTGGTGGTTTGTATCTGGATCTTCGGCAGTTGGACGAGGCGGTACTCACAATCAAAGAAGCATTACGTTTGAATCGTCGTCATATTTATGCTTGGGATAATTTAGGCAAAACTTATTTGCTACGCAAAGAGTACAAGGATGCAATTGGTGCATTTCAGGAGGCATTGAGCCTGAATCCGGGATTAACTTCTGCCTGGCGTGGCCTTGGCTTTGCACATCAGGAAATAAAAAATTACGAAGAGGCAATCAATGCGTATCGTGAAGCTTTACGCATTGAACCAGATGATGCGACTATCTGGTTTTTTATCGGTAAAAATTATGGCGCTTTAAAGCAATATGATCATGCGTTAAACGCATTTCAGGAAACCGTACGGATAGAGCCAGACCATGCCTATGCGTGGTATGGCATTGGTGTATTGTATGCTGTTCAGGGTAATAAGGATAAAGTGCGTGATGTTTACAGCAGGTTGCAGGAGATTGATACGACTTTGGCACAGGAGTATTTTGATTCGTTTATATCTTCCGAGGATTAGATAGCAATAAAAGGCAGTCATATTTGAAGGTTCGGTAATGTTGCCGAACCTTTTTTTATTTATAAATATCATTTCTCTAATGACTATTATTGATTTATATTGTTGGGAAATTATGTATGGAAAATGGAGTGGAAAATGACAAGTTGAGGTGGTGGAGTTGGAAAAGATTTTTTCACCTAAGAATGGCTTGTTTCAGGGTAAAAATGAGTGCTATAAAAAATGGGATTGACAGCGTTGCTGCAGAATCAGGGCTCGACGATGAGCATATCGAACAGCGCAAAGCATTTCTCGAGTTAACCGGGGAAGATGTCTGTTTGTTACGTCAGTTGCATGCATTATTAGATGACGCCAAATTTAATTTTTCCGACAAGTTCTATGCACACCTTTTGAAATGTCAGGAATCACAAGCAAGATTTTTAGATGTCGAAAATTTGGAGCGCCTTAAAAAAGCACAAATCGCGTATTTTGCCGGTATAACTGCCGGTGAATACGATAATGGGCGCATACGTCATCTTTTGCGTATGGGGATGTTGCATCAAAAGCCCGGTTTTGATACACAATGGCACATCGATACCTATCGTCAATATCTGTCCGAGTTGATGCCTGCTTTATGGCATGTATTGGGTAAAACTCCGGAATCCTTCCTGTCGACCTACGATGCATTATTAAAAGTGCTTTGTTTTGATATAGGGTTGATAATCGATGCCTATGCCGATGCAGACAAGGAAAGTATTATAGGGCATCGGCAATATGCCAATCATATCTTCAGATCCATGCCCAGTGGCTTGATTGTTGTTGATGCAAATTTGTGTATTTATTCACTGAATCCGGCAATGCGTAAATTGCTCGGTGTCGATGAACATGCGGTGTTCGAAGGCTTGCCCTTGCAATCTCTCTTAAATGTACCGGCTTTGTTTGTGTCTGCAAGAGAAGTACTTGCCACTGGGATTGAACAATCGCATATTAATCCGATTGATCATGGCAACAATGGTGTTGATAGCAACTGGCAGTACAGTCTTGCCCGCACCGAGTTGAATGGTGCATATTTTCTTTTGGTATCCTGCCTCGATGTGACTTCATTGTTGCAAAGCGAAGCGGATTTACGGGAAAGCGAAGAGCGATTCAGACTGTCCTTTTATCATGCGGCAGTGGGCATGGCCCATCTTTCGGCTGACGGTCATTTACTGCGTGTTAATATCAAATTGCAGCAAGTTATCGGGTATAGCGATAAGGAACTGCTGCTGATGACACTCAAGGATATTACCCATCCCGACGACATCGCCGGCGATCTGGAATTGCAACGTCGTGTGATGAGTGGGGAAATCAAGGACTACGTACGCGAAAAACGTTATATTCACAAAAATGGCCATTATATTTGGGTCAATGTGACTATTTCATCGATGTTGAGCGGACGTGGCAATTTCCGTTTTATTGCGATGGTCGAGGACATCTCCAAGCGCAAAGCTGTCGAAAAAGAGATGCTTCATCTGGCAAGTCATGATGTATTGACTGATTTACCAAATAGAATTTTATTGCAGGATCGTCTGTCACAAGCCATTATCCGCGCACAACGTGCACGCAAATATGTTGCGGTACTGTTTGTTGATCTTGACCGGTTTAAAAATATCAATGACAGTCTGGGTCATGATGTCGGTGATCAGGTCATCCGTGAAGCTGCCAACCGTCTATCTACAGCATTACGTATGGAAGATACGGTAGCGCGTCATGGGGGGGACGAGTTTGTGATTGTCTTGTCGGACATCACACGTCAGTCTGATGTGTTGACAGTTGTCCAGAAAATTATCGATGCCATTTCCGTGCCGATGATGCTGCAAGGTCACGAGCTTTATCTGAGCAGCAGTATCGGTATTAGCATGTACCCGCGGGATGGGCATAATAGCGTAACGCTCATGAAAAATGCTGATACAGCCATGTTTCAAGCCAAAAAAACAGGAGCAGGCGGCTATAAGTTCTATGTGGATGAGATGAACAAACGTACGCTTGATCGTCTCAAAATGGAAGGCGCATTGCGTCATGCTTTGGAACGCAAAGAGTTCAGATTGTATTATCAGCCACAAGTCGATATCGATTCGGGACGCATTATCGGCTTCGAGGCACTATTGCGTTGGCAGCCACCTGACAAACCACTCGTCTCGCCCAATGAATTTATTCCGGTTGCCGAGGAGACCGGGTTGATTGTCTCCATCGGAGAATGGGTGCTTGAAACTGCCTGCAGGCAAACCAAGATGTGGATTGATGCAGGACTGGGCAAGCATTTGCGCATTGCAGTTAATTTATCTGCACGACAATTCCGCCAGCATGATCTGGTTGAAGTGATTCGGCATATTCTCCATAAAACCGGATGCAATCCCCGCCATCTGGAACTGGAAATCACCGAAAGTGTCGTGATGGACAAGCCCGAGATGGCGGCAGATATTTTACGCCAATTAAATGAGATGGGCTTACGTCTTGCGATTGATGATTTTGGGACCGGTTACTCCAGTCTGGCGTATTTGAAGCGCTTTCCGATCCATACCCTTAAAATAGACCGCAGTTTTATCGGCGACATTGCGGTTGATAATGATGATGCAGAAATTGTCAAAGCAGTGATTGCATTAGCGCATGCGATGAATCGCGTGATTGTTGCCGAGGGTGTGGAAACTGATGAACAACTGGCATTTTTGCGCCAGTATGGTTGTGATCAGGCCCAAGGGTATTATTTTGGACGGCCACTGTTTGTCGATAAGGCAACCGCACTGTTGTATCAGCAAAAAAACAGCGAGCAGGTGGTTAATCGTCTATGACTGACAGCAAATTACAGAAAATTCCTCTGCCTAAAAAACAGTCGTATTAAAAATAGCATTTGATATCAACAACTTGTCATGTGATTATCAAGTTATCCACAGACTTGTGCCCGTTTATTGTGTATAAACAGCCGGCCCTCTGCATGCGGTAATCAGCTTTGGTAAGGCTCGACTTTAACGACTTCCATCTGATAGCCTGAGCGTCCCATCGACGTATCCAAATCACCTGCCCTCAATACACCGTGAATCCAGACAGCATCCATGGTGTGTATGCCAGAGAGCGCAGTGTTACTACGGGCATGGATAATCTGATTGGCAGGTGGTGGTGGCGTATGAATACAGGCACCGAAATACGGTACCAGTAAAAATTCTTTTAATACATTGTTGTTTTCTTC
>JAATFN010000395.1 GCA_015655165.1 Betaproteobacteria bacterium
AACCGATGTGCTGGCACAAGCCGACTCCGAATTCCATATCGCTGCACAACAGGTATTTGATGTATTAAGCAAAAGTATGGAGGCCACACAATGCCGACTCACCGATGCAGATGAACAATTGGATATATGGCGTCAAACCTATATCAGCGCATCGGCTTATGAGGCATGGCAAGTGCATGGACAATGGATTGAAGCAACCCATCCAGTCTTTGGCCCTGCAGTACAAGGGCGTTGGGATATGGCCAAAAATACCTCTGCCGAGAAAGCGGCGGCAGCACGTACAAAACAGGCCGCTATTAAAACGCTGGTACGCAGTTTGCTGGACAATAATACTGTTGCCGTCATTCCTTCTGCTGCGAGTGTTGCGCCATTGCGTGACACGCCATCGGATCAAATTGATATGATTCGTACCAGAACATTCAGAATCACTTGTATTGCAGGTTTATCAGGATTGCCGCAAGTGAGCTTGCCAATGGTAGCCGCCAATGGATTACCGATTGGCATTTCACTACTGGGCCCGGCCGGTAGCGATCTGGCTTTGATTCGTCTTGCAACGACTGTAGCGGCAACGTTGTCACGCAAGTAACAACGGGATACGCAATTTTAAAGAATAAATGCCATGAGAGATATGTTGATGCCCACCAATACAATGCATACCACAGAAGATTCCGATCTGGCTGATACAGTCAATCCTTCTAGCAAACAAGAAACTGCACGCGGTCAAGCAGGTCATGAAGATGTTGTTTTACGCATTTATCAAACGGTATTTGATAGTGTCATGAGCCAACGTTTAACACCTGGCACAAAACTGCCGGAAGCGGCATTAAGTACATTATTCGGTGTTGGCAGAGCTGTTGTGCAAAAAGCCCTGCAAAAACTGGCCCATGATCATATCGTTGAATTGCGTCCCAACCGGGGTGCTGTTGTTTCAACACCGACGCCTGAAGAAGTACGGGAAATATTCGATGCACGACGTGCATTGGAATCGGCGACATTAACACTGGCGATCAAACGCATTACCAAATCCGATATTAAAAAATTACGCAAACAATTATCGGAAGAACATGAGGTCATGCATCGCTTTGAACAAACCGACTGGTCCCGTCTGGCCAGTTCGTTTCATATGCGTATTGCCGAATTTTCCCATAACCCGACGTTGATTCGTTATATGAACGAACTCATCTCGCGCTGCTCTTTACTGGTGGCACTCTATGAGCCAAGTGGTCATGCAAGCTGCGAGCATGACGAACATGCACGTATTGTCGATTTAATCGAACAAGGCAAGACAGAAGAAGCCGTTGCCGCAATGGTGATACATCTCGCGTCTCTGGAAAACCACATCCATCTCGTTATTCAACAATCAGGCAATACACTGGCACGCATGCTTGGTATGCGCTAATGGCGTAAAAAAAGGCCAGCAACGCAACATTGCCGGCCTTTTTATGTTGACTGAAACAACTATCTTCTTCCAATCTGGTGACCGATCACGCCACCAACAGCGGCACCACCTGCCGTACCGATTCCGCTACCACCAGTTAAAATCGCACCTGCAACAGCACCGATACCTGCACCGGTTACTGTATTTTTATCGCGTCGCGTCATAGGACTACATGCACTTAATATTCCAATAACCAACGTACAAATAATCACTTTTTTGACTACCATTATTTCACTCTCCGTTCCAAGTCGCATTGCCATGCATGCGCGCATGTAAAGATAGCGCCGACGATATGTTTATACAATACTTGTTAATTCTGGTTGCAAAAGCTACAAACCAGACAACATCGCAATGTCATGCCAGTTGTTTTACAATAGAGGAAACTAACATATCGGGGTACCATGAATACGCGTTTATTTATTATTATTGCTGCGATCAACATGTTTATCGCTATTGGTGCGGGGGCATTTGGTGCACATGGCTTAAAACGTATCCTGAGTGCGGATATGCTTGCTGTGTGGCATACCGCAGTCACCTATCAGATCGCGCACGCGCTAGGCTTGTTTATTGTTACCCTGTTGTCCTACAAACTTGCTACACCATTGTTGTCTTGGTCGGCATACTTGATGTTGGGCGGGATCATTTTGTTTAGCGGCAGCCTGTATATCCTGTCCTTAACAGGCCTACGCCCATTAGGTGCCATTACCCCGATTGGCGGTGTGCTTTTTATGGTCTCCTGGTTACTCGTCATTATTGCGGCATGCAAAGCAGACAATCTTTAAGTAACGGCACAAGTATAAAAAAAACCGACAACGTTGTCGGTTTTTTTACGACTTGAACAACCGTTATTTACCGATCTGGTTTCCGATGACACCACCAACTGCGGCACCACCAACAGTACCCAAAGCACCACCAGTCAAAACAGCACCTGCCACACCCCCAATACCGGCACCTGCTGCTGTATTTTTATCGCGCTGACTCATATTGCCACATGCACTTAACGCGCCGATGATTAATAAGACAAGCGTACTATTTTTTAATATATTCATGATCCGCTCCATTAGTCCAACTAGTTTTATACGTTTTGCAGAAAATGTCACAAAAGCGCATTTACACAGTAGGCCTTTAACGGCAAGAACACAAAGAATGTTAACTATGGTTGCAATATAGTTATCCATAAAAAAAGCACCGGTTAACAGTGCTTTGGGCATGATATCACGACAATTTACTCTGTTGTCGCGTTTGCCTGACGCCGTTCGCCACCACTCAAGCCTTTCGGCAGGGGAAATGTGACATGCTCTTCAATACCGTCCAGTTTTCTGACGCTTTTGGCACCGATTTCTTTTAACCGGTCAATCACCGCCTGTACCAAGACTTCTGGCGCCGATGCACCGGCTGTCACGCCAATACGTACTTTACCAGCCAACCATGCAGGATCGACCAAAGATGCCTGATCAATCATATACGCTGGCACCCCTTTTTTCTCGGCGACTTCGCGCAAGCGGTTCGAATTCGAGCTATTCGGGCTACCAACAACAATCACCACATCAACTTGTGGCGCCATAAATTTGACCGCTTCCTGACGATTGGTCGTAGCATAACAAATATCCCCCTTTTTAGGCTCGGCAATCATCGGATATTTGTTTTTAAGGGCAGCAATGATATCTGTTGTGTCGTCAACCGATAACGTCGTTTGCGATACATACGCCAGATTCTGGGGATTGCGTACATCCAGTTTTAATACATCATCGACTGTTTCGACCAGATAGATACCCTCATCGACCTGTCCCATGGTACCTTCGACTTCCGGATGGCCTTCATGACCGATCATGATGATTTCACGATCTTCGCGACGCATTTTAGCGACTTCCATATGGACTTTAGTCACTAAAGGGCATGTCGCATTAAATACCGACAGACCACGCACCTTCGCTTCTTCTTCTACAGCCTTAGATACACCATGTGCTGAAAACACAACCGTATTACCAGCAGGGACCTCGTCTAATTCATCGACAAAAATAGCTCCCTTGCTGCGCAGGTCAGCCACAACATAGGCATTATGGACAATCTCGTGGCGCACATAGATCGGCGCACCAAACTGGGCCAATGCCCGTTCAACGATTTCAATTGCACGATCAACACCCGCACAAAACCCTCTAGGCTGTGCCAGTATCACTTCTTGATCATGTTGTTCCATCTTGGCGTCTTTCATTAACAACGTACGCTTCTTTCAATCTTTTTACAAAATACCGATAATTTTGACTTCAAACCTGACCGTCTGACCGGCTAATGGATGATTGAAATCAAACAAGGCACTTTCGCCATCGAGTTCACGCAACACACCCGCAAAACGTCCGCCACCCGGTGCTGCAAAATCGACCAGGTCGCCAATACGGTACTCTTCGCCGAATTCGGAATTCTCGCGCAGCGTTGCCATTGAAATATGCTGCAGCAATTCCGGATTACGCGGACCAAATGCCTGCTCGGGCGGTAACTCGAATACCTTGTGTGCACCCTCTGGCAAACCTAATAAACAGGCTTCGAGAAACGGTGCTAACTGGCCATGGCCAAACTGCAATGTTGCAGGATTCTCGTCAAAAGTACTGACAATGCTTTCTCCCTCTTGAGACGCCAAACGATAGTGCAATGTAAGGTATGCATTTTCAGTAACAACTGGAGCCGTAACATTAGACATAAAATGAGAAGAAATAATCAAATAAGCCATTATTGTAAGCCACGTTACCCTATCTCGTGCGAAAACACACATGTTTAGGATTGCCGATTCAACATGCTGGTTCAGATAAATAGCGTGATAAAACAGTAGCTTGCAAAATTGTTAAATTAAAAAATAGGTTATGACACATTTATTTTACACAAGTCATTGAAAAATATACTTTTTTTCTATATACTTGCGTTTTTCCAATTTCGGAAATTCTAGAAGGAGTAAAACATGGCGCGTGTTTGCCAAGTCACCGGGAAAGGGCCGATGGTCGGCAACAATGTTTCCCATGCGAACAACAAAACCAAACGTCGTTTTTTGCCTAACCTGCAAAATCGTCGTATTTTTGTTGAATCTGAGAACCGCTGGGTTTCCCTGCGTTTGTCCAACGCTGGTTTGCGTATCATCGACAAGATCGGCATTGATGCCGTTTTAGCTGATTTGCGCGCTCGTGGCGAAAAAGTCTAACAACTGCAGAGTAAAGGAAATCTATTATGGCTAAATCAGGCCGCGATAAAATCAAGTTGGAATCGACTGCAGGTACAGGTCACTTCTATACAACGACAAAGAACAAACGTACAACACCAGAAAAGATCGAGATCAGCAAGTTCGATCCTAAGGCACGTAAGCACGTCGTGTACAAAGAAACAAAGATCAAATAATCTGATATTTGCTTCACGCAAAAAGCTCCGGCACAGTCGGAGCTTTTTTTTGGTTCTTTACATATGCACATGCAACGCAAATCCAGTCTTTAGAAACAGACTTGCACCATCACAATCAACGCCACACACTGCATGGCGTTGATCTTGGCAACAATTAGCGTCTTAGTTGTGACACATCTCGCACGGCACCCCGATCAGCAGAGGT
>JAATFN010000184.1 GCA_015655165.1 Betaproteobacteria bacterium
ACCTTCGGCTACGTCGTCACCTATGGAGAACTCATGCAGAACGCCAAGGTCCTCATCGCCAACTACCATTCGCTGGTGCCCACATACCTCGTTGTAGCGGCGCTTTACTGCCTCGTGAATTACGCAATATCAAGGGCGAGCAAACAACTCGGCCAGCCGATACATTGACCGTCACCAGTCTGTCGGCTCGCGTGTCGGTAACACGGCGCTCTGTCTGGCAAATGCTTATGACAGACTATAACTGCAATGCAGTCTGAATATCCTCTTTTGCAACACCATACAGACTTGCCAGTGAAGATGGGGTTGCCAACTCGGCTACAGGACCTGGCCCTTCCACATGTCCGCTACGCAATAACGCCAGACGATCTGCCACACGTAAAGCATGTTCGGGCTGATGTGTCGTCATCAACACGGCAATGCCTTGGTCCCTTAACGCCCGAATACATGCAAGCATTCTGATCTGGTTGCCGAAGTCCAGACTGGCTGTCGGCTCGTCCATCACCAGCATCGCAGGCTCTTGGGCCAATGCACGCGCTATCAAGGCCAACTGGCGCTCGCCACCACTGACTTCTGTCTGACGACGGCTGGCAAGATGTGTAATACCCATACGCTCGATACACGACCAGACAACATCCCGATCATGGCTATTGGGTGTATCAAATAAACCGATCCGCGAGGCACGCCCCATTAGCACCAGATCGAAAATACTATATGCCAGCGTGGCCTGCTGGCTTTGCGGGACATAACCAATGTGACGGGCTATTTCGTTACGTGACCATTCGACAAGCGGTTTACCGGACAGATACACCGTACCTGTTACAGGTGCAAGTAACCCCATTAATGTGCGAAACAATGTTGTCTTGCCACTGCCATTAGGACCCAGCAACACTAAAACTTCAGCCTGTCGAATCGACAAATGCACATTCGTGAGCAGTGTGCGTCCACGGTAACCAACATCGATAGAATGTGCCTCTAAAATCAAACTCATCCCGACTCCTTACCGCTACGCGCTAACAACCACAACAAACAAGGCGCGCCGACTATGGCCGTCAGTATGCCCAACGGCAACTCCATTGTGGTCACAGTTCTCGCCAACGTATCGGCTGCGACTACATAAGCGGCGCCCAGCAACATCGACACGGGCAACAAACGCTCGAACACCGGACCTACCAACAAACGTGCTGCATGTGGCACTACCAGGCCGACCCAGCCAATAATGCCGCTAATCGACACTACTGCCGCCGTTGCCAACGTCGCACTGGCAACTAGCATCCAGCGCAAGTATTTAACATTCACCCCCAACGCCTGTGCTTCTTCGTCACCCGCACTCAACACATTGATGCGCCAACGCAAAAGGAACATCGGTATTACACCGATGACTATCGCGGGAATGGCCGACATCAATTGATCGACACTCATGGCATTCAAGCCCCCCAGCAACCAGAATGTCATTGATGGCAATTGTGTATAGGGGTCCGCCAACACCTTCAGCAGTGAAATTCCTGCCCCCAGCAACGTTCCCACTGCCATGCCGGCCAATACGAGCACCAATACGGGATCATGACGACGCACAGCCATAGCGACAATACAGACAATGGCAACTGCCCCCATACCACCGGCAAAGGCAAGAAACTGGATCATGACAATCGGCAAACCAAAAAACAATCCCAGTGAAGCACCGAGACCGGCACCAGACGACACACCTAAAATATCGGGAGAAACCAAAGGATTACGAAAAATTGCCTGATAGATGGCGCCGGTTGCCGCAAGTGTCGCCCCCACTAATGCACCGGCAATGACACGTGGCAGACGAATATGCCAGAACACAATGTCAGCAGCAGGACTTAATGGCGTTGGCAAACCGAATAGTCGCGCATACAAGGTACTCCCTGCATCAGACAGACTCACCGGGAATTGGCCTTTGGAAAATGCCCACGCCAGCGTTAACAACAACACACCCAGCGCACCCAGCCAACCAAACCAGCGCCTTGCGGCTATCCGACCTACAGTTGCGGTTGCCATCAAGGCATTCCCGTTGGCACTTGCATGGATGCAGTACCATAAAACTGCCGGTAAAACGCGGTTGCATCCGCAGCAATTGTGCCCGGTGCCGGTGTACCGTACAGCATGGCAAGCAACCAGCGCACGCCGATTAGACGATTGATGCCAGGCGGCCCGTCAACCCAGCCAAACGGCTCGCTTGGCGCCAACAATATGCGTTTGTGTTTGACCGCATTCAATTGTCCCCATAAAGGATCGCTCGCAATTCGACTGGCCACTGCGGCATCTTGTGTAACAATGACATCCGGGTTCCATAGCAATAATTGCTCGATCGAACAACGTGTCAGATTGCCACGTCCGGCAACCGAAGCCACATTACGCGCCCCGACACATTCAATCACTTCAGTATTGATCGATCCTTGCAGGCCAGTTTCCAGACCATCGGCACCGCGCGCGAGATAGACCCCGACCCGGCTAGCTGGATTGGCATCTGTGACCGAACGACGTAATGTTGCCATCGCGAGTGTTTCTTCTGCATACTGTGCCAGTTGTGCAGCGCGCGCATCAATACCTAACAAAGCCCCTATCTCGCGCAATTGCTGTGCGGAATCGGTTAACCTGCCGTCGAGCAAAATATACGGAATACCCGTTTGTTGTGCCACACGCGCAGCTGTACTACGAAATGTTTCATCAACCGAGCCCACATCGACAATGCAATCAGGACGGTAGCCTACGAGTGCCTCCAATGACAACGTGCTACCCCGACCGGCTAGACGGCCGATATTTGGCAATGACTGCACAACAGGATCGAGCCAGCGTCTGGCTTGCGCCGGCAACGATTGTGGCCAGCCAATCAAAGTGGCAGGTGCCAGTACAGACAACATGACGGCAGCCGGGGGACCTGCAGCATAAATACGGCGCAAATTGCCCGGTGGCGGTAATTGTCCATAGATGGTGACGAGCTTGCCTGGAGATGCGGCATGAGACCATGCCGGCAAAAAAAACGGCGCGACAGTTGCCGCACCGAATTGTATAAAGAGACGTCGTTTCATTATGTGCGAACTTGTTTAACCGGTAAATATTGATGGCACCATGCATTCACTGCCGCTTGCTCCGGTACCAGTTTAACGGCAGCGCCGCCAGTAAACTCCTCCCACGCCGCGTAGTGGTCAACAGATACAGCAGTAATAACAGGAATACCAGCTTCGATGATCGCAATCATTTCTGCATAAAAACCGCTACCCATCATCTCGAGCTTACCGAAACGGTTTACGACAATCAGGTCAGGTTTAGCAGCGAGTGCCCGTCTTAATACAACGCTGGCCTCTGCGACCACCGACGCATCAAGACTACATCCGACAGAGCATTTTCCCAGGTTCTGGGTAATGTTGTAACGTTCCCCACTATCGAGATCAATCAAGATCATATCCGGATTACACATACCCGGGTCGACAGTTACAGGTTCTTGCATGATACCCAGTACACGATGCCCTGCAGCACGCAAGTGTGCCACCATACCGGCAATAACAGGATCTGCCTGGCCACGTTCTTCATGCACAATGGCAGCAACTGCCAGTGTGTCTGTCATTGCAGAATCGGTCTGTGCTGAAGTCATCGTGTTGTACTCATCAGTAAGTCATGAACCAAGCATTAGAACTGGTAACGCAGGTTGGCATACATTGTACGCCCCGGCATCACAAAACCATCAGCCAGTTCATAGTTTTTGTCGGTGAGATTGCGTACGCCAACATCGACTGTGACATCCTTGACAGGTTTCCAGATTGCTTTTAAGCCCAGCTCTGTATAACCACCAAGTTGACGATAAGCATTGTTATAACTTACCTGACGCCCTTGTTCGGTCTCAACCGTCGCCTGCACTGCCCATTGGTCACCAATTTGAACACGTGAATGTGCATACAAACGATGACGCGGCGTTTCTGTCAGGATAACACTACTGTCACTCAGGTTTTTACGGTTTAAGTAGGTATAGGCGAATCCTGCCTGCCATGCCGAAGTAATGGTTTGTTCCAGAGACAGTTCAATACCTGCGTGACGTGCTTCGCCGACGTTTTGCTCCTGGTTACACGTTGTACCACCACATGCAGTCGATGCAACAACCTGCGTTTGCATGGCATCCTTGAGCTTACTGTAAAACACAGCAGCCTGACCTGATGCGTTTCTCCAAGGAGAACCACGCAGGCCCAACTCCCAGTGGGTTGCAAATTCCGGTTTCAGATCGGGGTTCGCCAAAGCGGTACCCATCTTGGCAGAATAACGGTTTTTAATCGTTGCAAAACGTGTCTTACGCGCCAAACTGGCATAGACTTGTGCATCATTTCCCAGTTCACGTGTTAATTCGATCAAACCGTTGGTCGCGTCAGCTGAACCTGTCGGCCATTGATAGACTTCTTTGGCGTCACGTTTGTCGTAACTGACACCGACCCGCATTCCCCAGTCACTACCTAAACGGATATTGTCTTCCAACGCAATCGATGTCGTCACATCGCGGTATTTCTTATTCCCTGCAGTGTCTTGATCTTCGTGGCGATCTTCCTTATAGATCAACCCGAGATGCAACTCATGGTTTTTCAGTGCATAACTGACCAGTTCGAGGTTTGCACCCATCGATGTATCGTCGTAAACACTTCTTGCTGCCGATGTAGTTGTATATGTGGCATTCGTGTACATATCCAGACCGTTTTTATAACGGTCGTAATATGCGCGGAATTTCAACTGATAATCTTGTCCCAGCTTGGTGTTGCCAATGAGATATAAACTGTCTTTATCCCAGAACGGCCAGCGCCAGGTACGTGCCTTGGCTGTCGGGTCGTTACCAGCATAAGAAGGCTGGCCCTTTTCTCCTTGCTGGTACACGTAACCGATCGCATACTCGTCAGTCGCATTCGGTGTCAAACCTAATTTGAACGACAAGCGTTTATCTGTATAGTCGGCATTACTGCGGTAGTTACCCGTATCGGTCTGCTTCGTTTTAGGATCTTTAAACCCGCTTGGCAAACGGAAACTGTTGATACTGGAATACGACGCGCCAATCTGGTAGTACCACATTTCTTGCTTGCCACCCAAATTGACCGCGGCTTTACGCCCTGCACCTTCAGAAAAGCCAACCTGTACATCCCCTTCGAACGCGCGTTGCGGTTTTCTGGTGACTAAATTAATCGCCCCACCTAATGCGTTCGGACCATATAAAAGAGAGGCCGCACCTTTTGCAACACGTACTTCACTCATATCAAACGTCGTAAAACGGGCAAAGTCGACATAACCGTCATACGGTACATACAAAGGAATACCATCGACATAGACCGGCACCTGACGCGAGTCGAAACCGCGAATCGTGACCATCTCCTCGTTACGGCTGTTTTTGGTTAAGCCCACGCCCGCGATTGTTTTGACTGCTTGGCTTACCGTATCGAGATCTTGTTCGCGCAACACTTTATTGGTCACAATAGACTCGTCTTTACCACCATCTTTCTCCTTACTCGACTGAACTGTAACAGCGCCCAGCTCAAATACTTGCGCATCTTGCGCAAAGACCGGCATACCGAATGTTCCGATGACAGATAATGCCAGACTGGCTTTTACCATGCGACATGATTGATTGTGCGCTGCAAGATACCTTTGACGTTGCTTCGTTTTCACTTCCCGCTCCCCAATGATCAACGAACCGTTATATTTTAAAAAACATAATGGTAAACAAAATAAAACCCCATCCCCCCTAGTGCATGGTTATGGGGTAAAAGACCGCAATGTACCGCTATATTTATATAAATACAATGTTTTTAAGGACAATCTTGATTGAAATCAAGTACCAATATGACTTCTACTAGTGCAAACTATGCCGATCAAATAAGCAATCGTATTGACTATCAGTGTGTTCAGGCAGTCATCACCTCATAAAATGCATAGGCATTACTGCTGTCATGTTTGGCAGCGTACATCGCCATATCAGCGTTCATCATCAGCATGTGTACATCTTGTCCGTCATCCGGATAATAGGCAATACCGATACTGGCCGAGACCATGATGACATGTTCTTCCAGCTCATACGCCTGTTCAACAACATCCAGTAACTTTTCGGCAATAAATGCTGCCTCACGACGGGTGCATGTATCAATCATCATGATAAATTCGTCTCCGCCAAGGCGGGCAGCCGTATCTTGTACACGAATAGTTCCCCCTAACCGCTTGGCAACTTCGATTAATAGCAAGTCGCCAACATGATAACCATGCAAATTGTTTACCTTTTTAAATCCATCCAAATCGAGGTATAACACAGCAAAATTCTGATGATTACGATGTGCTTTTAAAATTGTCTGCCCCATCCTGTCAGCCAGTAAACTTCGATTGGGTAATCCAGTCAAATGGTCATATAGCACTAACTGACGTAGATCCTGATTGGCCAGATACATTTTCCTGGTATAGCGCGCGAACTTGACATCCAGCAGTGCCATTAACAATGCAATCGACAAAACCGCACATGAAATAATGATGACTACGACAGCAAGCCACTCTTGCGTGACGCCATTGACTGTCAAACAAATACTGCCTTTTGCAAAGTGTGCGGCTTTCATGCCGGAGTAATGCATGCTGGCGATACCAACACCCATAATAGTCGATGCCAAAAATCTGACCAGCTTGACATTGGGTATATTTTTACGCAGCTTGAATGCGAGCCAAAGACTCACTAATGCAGTGACAAATGCAATCACAAGGGAAGTAGAAAACCAGAACGTATCATATTCGATACCCGGGCTCATCGACATGGCAGACATGCCCGTATAGTGCATTAGCGCAATACCGACGCCCATCCATAACGCACCGTTCAACAATCGGAAAAGTGGAAGATCACGACCACTGACAGACCACAATGCAAAACTGGAAGAAAGTACAGCGATCAGTAAAGAGAGAATCGTCAAAGGCATGTCATAACCGATATCGATCGGCAAACGATATGCCATCATGCCGATGAAATGCATCGCCCAGATGCCAACCCCCATTGCGATAGATCCGCCAAGTAACCATAGTTGCGCAATATGTGCCGGAGAAAAACTGATGCGCTCCGTCATCTTTAGCGAGGTATAAGAAGCTAGTATCGCCACCAAAAAAGAAACAATAACTAATGGTAAGTCATAAGTTGCCAACATAGCGCCCCCCGGGTACGTTCTGTAGGTAAATCGATCGGAAATCGACTATCTACCGAACCCAATTATTATTTGGATGTTGCCACAAGGATACACTAAGTTATAAAAATACGTTAGCAACAAGGCATCTCTTCTGAATACTCCCTTATAAAGCCTATCGCGGCTCCCCCAACAAAACGGGCGTCACAGTTGGCTGTGACGCCCGTTTTGTTCCATTAACCTAATGCATTCTGCCATCGAAACGACAATACCCAATGTGCAAATCGGCAAAGGTTACCGGCATAACATGTATGGCAGGTGCGACTATGTGCCGAATTGCACGCATCGCATGCTGATTGTCCCGGCCTCAAACTTGTCATACTTAAAGTCAGCGCTTGCATGACTGTCGGCTGCAACCAGCACATACAACAATGGCCAATAATGATCAGGGGTCGCAACTGCTGTCGCTGCACTCTGACCGAACTTGCCATAATCCATTAAAGCGCGATCGTCTCTTTGCATCAAGGCTTGGGCAACTAACGCATCAAACTCTTGCGCCCACGGCTGACTGGCCACCGTACTATCACCGGCATTGAAATCGAGTTTTCTGAGATTGTGGGCAATATTGCCGGATCCAACAACCAACACACCTTTTTCTCTTAAAGCTGCAAGTTCTTTACCAATCGCATAATGTATTTCACCGGAAGCATCATAATCAATCGACAATTGGAATACAGGAATATCGGCTTGCGCAAACATATGCCGCAACACAGCCCAGGTACCATGGTCAAGTCCCCATTGTGCATTGGCAATAATAGCGCGAACCCGTGCAGCATCGATGATCATCTGTGCGACATCCGGTGCGCCCATCGCCGGATACTGCACCTGATACAACTCGGATGGAAAATTGTAGAAATCATGAATCGTCGGCGGCTTCAACTGAATGTCCACCAGTGTCTTACCCGGTGTTTGCCAATGCGCAGATACAACAACAATTGCCGCCGGATGCCCGATATCTTGTCCCCACTGCCGCAACATCCGTGTATATGCTGTATCGGCAAGTGCATTCATCGGACTACCATGACCGATGAAAATAGATGGCATAACAGCAATCGGTTTATTCGTCATAGCAACCGCATCCCCGATGCTATCGAATTGCGACAGCACAGTATGCGTCTCCTGCAATTTACGTCTGGTTGCATTGCGTGACATAGGCAGTCCCCGCTTTCGGACATAGTTGCGTCAAGTCTCTATTTTACCCGTTTGGCAGAAATTTTCCTTGAACTGGTGCGGTTTTATCCATACATCGCAGATGCGACAAAGCAGTATTTTTCAATCCTGCAATGCTTGTTGATATTCAATTTTTCTTGTGCGCATGTTCTATCATTACGCTTTTATCAGACACATAACAAACACACAAAAAACAGCTGAAATAAGCCTGTTTTCTTGGTGATTATCGCGACACTCCGCCTTTACAAACCAGCGTACGATAGGCATGATCAAATGAGTCCACAATCATGATAATGCACGTATGCAATTTATGTCTTTAACACACCAATTGTTTTTTTAACGATGGGATCGGGATTGACATGGCAGCAACGCGATATACAGGTGCAAAGTCTCCTACCTCTGGCTTGCAAATACAGCTAGTGCGATCGGGACATCTTTCTGCAAAACAAGCAGAAGAACTACACGCGCAATCGCGGGGTGGAAATATTCCTTTCATCGATGTGTTATTACAAAGTGGCATAATTAATGACGAGCAACTCGCTTTGTTTTGTGCAACAACATTCGGCTATCCGTTACTCGATTTAAATACATTCAATCCGATTTTTATTTCGAAAAAAATAGCTGAAACACCGTTAATGCAAAACCAGTATGCCATTCCGTTAATTACGCGCCATAACCGCTTATCTGTTGCCATATCGGATCCGACCAATACCCAAATGCTTGACCAGATCAAGTTCCAGGCGCAGATGGCCATTGATCCAGTCATCGTCAGACATGCCAGCTTACTGGCTTTGCGCGAGCGTTTGTCACCAAACTCGGCAGCAAATTTTCATGATATTGTGCAACAGAACAGAGAGAACAAAAATGCATTGATGTTAACTTCCACCGAGGAAGGCGAGCTCGTCAATGATGATGACATTGATGACATTCCTGTGGTTAAATTTTTGCAGCAAATACTGACACAAGCAATCAGTATGGGAGCATCCGATTTACACTTCGAACCATTCGAAACCTCTTATCGCATCCGCTTTCGTATTGATGGCATTTTGCGCGAAATGGCGCAACCACCTGTCATCATCAAAGACAAACTGGCTTCCCGCATCAAAGTGCTGGCCAATCTGGACATTGCAGAAAAACGTGTCCCACAAGATGGCCGGATGAAACTGACCATCCAGAAAAACCGTCCTATCGATTTTCGTGTGTCGACATTGCCAACCTTGTTTGGCGAGAAAATCGTCATGCGTATTCTTGACAGTAACCAGACACAAATCAGCATTGATTCATTGGGTTACGAACCGGAACAAAAAGCCAAAATACTGGAAGCGATTGCCCGCCCTTACGGCATGATTCTCGTCACAGGTCCAACAGGTTCCGGTAAAACCGTCTCGCTGTATACCTATTTGAATATCTTGAATCGGGCCGGCACCAATATCTCGACAGCCGAAGACCCCGCCGAAATCAATTTAATCGGTCTAAACCAGGTCAATATCAATGAACGGGCCGGATTGACTTTCCCTGTAGCACTCCGTGCATTCCTGCGTCAGGATCCCGACATTATCATGGTGGGAGAAATCCGTGATCTGGAGACAGCCGACATTGCGATTAAAGCGGCGCAAACAGGTCATCTTGTTTTTTCCACATTGCATACCAATGACGCGCCATCGACACTAACGCGTCTGGTCAACATGGGTGTGCCACCATTCAATATTGCATCATCTGTCATCATGATTACTGCACAGCGTCTCACACGCAAATTATGTGGCTGCAAAGAACGTGTACATCTGCCCAAACAGGCACTGCTGGACGCCGGTTTTACAGAAAAAGATCTCGATGGATCATGGAAAGCATATAAGCCCAACGGCTGCGAACATTGCAATGACACCGGCTACAAAGGACGTATCGGTATACACCAGATCATGCCTATTTCCGACAACATCGAACGACTCATTCTAGCGCATGCCTCCACACCTGACATTGAGTCCCAGGCAAAAAAGGAAGGCATGTTGACATTACGGCAAGCCGGTTTATTGAAAGTCAAACAAGGATTGACGAGTCTTGAAGAAGTCATCGCCTCGACAAATTTGTAGCAGACAGTCAAGCAGGAGCAAAACATGGCAACACGGCAACAAACACTTAATGATGCACTGTATGCCTGGCGTGGCAGGGATGCCAATGGTAAATCCGCGCGTGGAGAGATGCGTGCGCAAGGTGCGGCTGTGGTGACTGCTACGTTAAGACGTCAAGGTATTTTTGTGACAAAAATCACAAAAAAACGTTTCCAACGCAAACAAAAAATCACCGAAAAAGATATCGCTGTCTTTACCCGGCAATTAGCAACGATGTTGAAAGCAGGTATTCCATTATTGCAATCATTCGACATCCTCGCGCAAGGACAAAATAAGGAAACGCTGTCTTCCTTGATTCAGGCCATTCGCAAAGATGTAGAAACAGGTACAAGTCTCAATACCGCATTTCGTAAATATCCATTACTTTTCAATGACCTGTATTGTAATCTGATTGCCGCCGGCGAGCAGGCCGGGATACTCGATCAACTGTTAGAGCGTCTTGCCACTTATAAAGAAAAAACCATTGCGATTAAAAACAAAATCCGCACAGCAATCGTGTATCCTTCTGCCATTTTAACCGTCGCATTTGCTGTGACTGCCGTCATCATGATCTGGGTGATCCCTGCATTTAAAGAAGTGTTCTCGAATTTTGGTGCGGATCTACCTGCACCGACATTAATCGTAATCACCCTATCGGACTTTGTCGTACAACATGGTGTACTGATATTTGGTGCGCTGGCAGCAGGAATCTATTATTTCTTTTACACATGGAAGCGCTCACGATCGATGCAGGCACGTATGGATAAACTGATATTGCGTCTACCTGTATTTGGCATGATTTTCAAAAAAGCGGTATGGTCACGCTGGAACCGTACACT
>JAATFN010000151.1 GCA_015655165.1 Betaproteobacteria bacterium
AAAAAGAAATTGCACAGTTTTATTGCGAGCTGGCAGAAGACGAATTGGTACAGACACACCCGGACGCTGCAATGGTATTACTGGAAAAAGCATTGGCTGCCGACAGAATGAGCGTACGGGCAACGATATTGACGGGGGACGCGTATTTAGCCAAAGGCGAAACAGAAACAGCCTTGCTGACATGGCGTCGTGTCGAACAACAAAGTGTGCCACATGTCGCCCTGGTCGCAAAACGACTGATGGATGGTTATCAGGCAGTGGGCCGTGCTCAGGAAGGTGTCAATCTGTTGAAGTCGTACCTGGCACAAGCACCATCAATCGATATGCTGGAAGTCGTGTTTGAAGCAGTGCTGGCATTGGATGGTGTTGATGCTGCAGATGCGTTGGTTGCAGAAGAGTTGCGACGTACACCGACATTGCTGGCATTGGATAAGTTCCTTGAAACACGTTTGTTGAATGTACCAAGGGCAGTGCGTTCCGATTTGTCGGTTGTTAAAACACTGATTCATGGCTACACACAAAAGCTTGCGCGTTACCAATGCAGCCACTGCGGTTTTAAAGCCCGCCAGTTTTACTGGCATTGCCCGGGGTGCAGTCAATGGGAAACCTATCCGCCACGTCGAGCGGAAGAGTTGAATATCATGAGTTAATACTGCGACCTTACGCAGTTAAAAAATAAACAGTAAAAATATGAACATTACGATTATCGGTACAGGTTATGTCGGTCTGGTCACAGGTGCCTGCCTGGCGGAAATGGGCCACAATGTATTTTGTCTGGATGTCGATCAGCATAAAATCGATACGTTGAATAATGGCGGTATTCCCATTCACGAGCCGGGCCTGGAAGATGTGGTCAAACGTAATCGTGCGGCTGGCCGTCTGCAATTCTCCACAGATGTCGTCGCCAGTGTCGCACATGGGGAGATTCAGTTTATTGCGGTGGGCACCCCGCCGGATGAAGACGGTTCTGCCGACTTGCAATATGTGTTGGCAGCAGCACGCAATATTGGTTGTCATATGACGGGTTTTAAAGTCATTGTCGATAAATCGACGGTGCCTGTCGGTACGGCAGATAAAGTGCATGCGGCGATTGCCGGTGAACTGGTCAAACGCGATCTCGGCGACGATACATTCTCGGTTGTGTCGAATCCGGAGTTTTTAAAAGAAGGTGCCGCAGTCGAAGACTTCATGCGTCCTGATCGTATTGTCATTGGGCATGATGATACAGCTGAAGGTCATCGCGCCTACAAGCTGATGAAAAAGCTGTATGCGCCGTTTAACCGTAATCACGAGCGTACATACTGGATGGACGTACGTTCTGCAGAATTCACGAAATATGCGGCTAATGCCATGCTGGCAACCCGTATTTCGTTTATGAATGAATTGGCAAATCTGGCTGATAAAGTGGGGGCCGATATCGAAGCGGTGCGTCACGGTATTGGCTCTGATCCACGTATTGGTCACAGCTTTTTGTATGCCGGTTGCGGTTATGGTGGCTCCTGTTTCCCGAAAGATGTGCAGGCCCTGGAGCGTACGGCGCGTGACTACAATCAACAGTTATTGATTTTACAGGCGGTCGAGAAGGTCAATGATCGCCAAAAAACAGTCTTGAGTGACAAAGTAGTCGCCCGGTTCGGCGAAGATTTGAAAGGTAAGCACTTTACAGTGTGGGGCCTGGCATTCAAACCGAATACCGATGATATGCGTGAGGCACCCTCACGTGTTCTGATCAAGCAATTATTGTCCCGCGGCGCGACAGTCGCAGTCTTTGATCCGGTTGCAATGGCTGAAGCAAAACGTGTGTTGACATTGGATTTCGCCGACGAATCTGCATTGCTTGCAAACATTCGTTTTGCAGATAGTCCGGTGGATGCATTAACCGGCGCTCAAGCGCTGGTGATTGTGACCGAATGGAAAGCGTTTCGTAGTCCCGACTTTGATCAGGTCAAGGCACAGCTGGCAACGCCTGTGATTTTTGACGGGCGTAATTTATACGAGCCACAAACTATGGCAGATGCCGGGTTTGAATACTATGGTATTGGGCGCACTTTGCAGGTACGGAGGCACTGATGGGAACACCGAAATCTTCTTTATTGTTTGATCAGGCGAATGTGTTGGTGGTGGGCGATGTGATGCTGGACCGTTACTGGTTTGGTGGCGTTAACCGTATCTCTCCTGAAGCACCTGTACCGGTAGTACGTATCGAGCGCCGTGAAGAACGTTTGGGGGGCGCTGCCAACGTTGCACGCAATGCTGCGGCATTAGGTGCAAAGCTCGGGTTGATGGGCGTCATAGGACAAGACGAGCCCGGTCAGGTTGTTGAAGATTTATTGTCGCAGTCTTCAGTACAAAGCCACTTGAGCCGTGATGCAACGATTTCAACCATCGTCAAGTTGCGGGTGATAGGTCGCCAGCAGCAGTTGCTGCGGGTGGATTTTGAAGAGGCGCCGACCGATACAGTGTTGCAAGACAAGTTGACACAATTCAAGCAAGTGATTGGGCAATACGATGTCGTGGTGTTTTCCGATTACGATAAGGGTAGTCTCGTTAATGTAGCGGATATGATTGCAACTGCCAGTCAACTGGGCAAGCGTATTCTGGTGGATCCGAAAGGCGACGACTTTTCCCGCTACAAAGGTGCATCGATCTTGACACCGAACAAGTCTGAACTGATTCGTATTGTCGGACAATGGAAAACAGAAGCTGAATTAACCGAAAAGGCGCAAGGCTTGCGTGCTGCATTGGAGCTGGAAGCGTTGTTGTTGACACGTTCAGAAGAAGGCATGACGCTCTATCAGGACAACAAGATTACTCATATTCCGACAGTCGCACGTGAAGTGTTTGACGTGTCCGGTGCTGGTGACACGGTGATTGCGACACTGGCCGTGATGTTGGGCGCGGGTGCGCCCTTGCTTGAGGCCGTACAAATGGCCAATGTAGCCGGTGGCGTGGTTGTCGGCAAGCTGGGAACCGCAACTGTTACGCGTGAAGAATTAGGGTTATAGTATGCCCTGATGCCAGTTGAAGAATTGGCAGCCAAAGAATCCAAAGTCTTAAGAAAAGAGGCACACGATGTTAAAGAAACTGTTATTGGTATTAGCGGCATGCCTGCTGTCACTGCAGATGGCTTTTGCAGCAGTCGATTTAAATAAAGCGGATGTTGCAGCCCTATCTGAAATCAAAGGTATTGGCCCGGCTCTATCCGAGCAAATTGTTGCAGAACGTAAGAGTGGTGGTGACTTCAAAGACTGGGATGATCTGGAAGCCCGTGTTAAAGGGATTGCCAATAAAAAAGCTGTGCAGTTGTCCAAAGAAGGTTTGACTGTCAACGGTAAACAACGTCGTGGCCAATACAAAAAATCCGAAGCACAAACTAAAAAAGAAGCCGCAACGAAGTAGTTGTTAACACGCGATTTTTTTTGTCTACTTAAACACCCCGTGATGTGATTGTTGAACTGCACCCCAAAAGTTGGATGCCACGTCTGACCTTTGGGGTGTTTTGTTGTCCGGTTGAGTGTAAAAATAATTGTCACAGTAAATCTTGACTGATCGTTACAGAATTATTATGATGAGCACAAGCCAATTTCAGGCAGGGGATGTGTATGAGTGGACGACCCAGAGAATTTGATGATGAAGCAGTCATTGATGCTGCAATGGATGTATTTTGGGAATACGGATACGAAGCGACTTCCGCTGAAAAGCTGTGTGCCAGGACGGGGTTGGGGCGTGGTAGTTTGTACAATGCATTCGGCAGCAAGAAAAAGTTGTATGAAGTATCGCTAGGTTTGTATCACACCCGTGCCCTGACTCAAAAAATCGGTGTGTTGGAAGGCCCTGGCAGTGTTCGTGAACGGTTAAATACATTTTTGAGTAGTTGTCTGAATGTGCCTAAGGACAGTCATGAAGGGCGTGTCTGTATGGCGATTTTTTCTGCATTGGAGCAAGGTGCGAAAGAGCCTGTGATTGACAACATGAATCGTCAGCATCTGGCCAGTCTTGAAGCGGCTTTATTGCGTCTGTTTGAAGACGGGCAGCGTCGTGGTGAAATAGTCGCCGAACGGGATGCGGCAAACATGGTCAAAGGGTTTATCGCCAGTTATTACGGGTTGTGTTTATTGGGTCAAGCCATGCCTGATCCGGAATTTTTTAAGGCAGCGGTGGATGAAACCCTTGCCCGGATAGTGGTTTGACGGCCGTTGGCCGTTTTTTTTGTACAATTTTGGAATGATCATTACAAATAGGGTTTCTTATGCCGTTCGTGATTTATATGCTTGGTGTGACAATTTTTTCTCTGGTGACATCGGAGTTTATGGTGGCCGGCATGATGCAGCCTCTAGCTGCGGCTTTTAACATTTCGTTAACACAAGTCGGGCATTTGATTTCTGTGTATGCGGCAGGCATGGTCATTGGTGGACCCATATTGACGACGGTGTTATTGAAGCTGCGTGCACCCAACAAAAAGGCATTGTTGTGGTTGTTGACCTTGTATGGCGTGTCGCAAGCAGTCGCAGCACTGGCAACTACTTATGAAGTACTGATCATTGCGCGGCTTGTAACGGGGGTGGTGGGTTCTGCATGTTTCGGAGTGGCGTTGGCAATCTGTGCCGAAGTTGTCGCTGTATCGCTTCGTACACGTGCGATATCTATTGTGTTGGGTGGCTTGATGTTGGCAACAGTGTTTGGTGTACCAATGGCGACATTGATCGAACAATATGTCAACTGGCGTGCCAGTTTCTTTTTGGTGGTGATCTTGACCATGGCATGTGCGATCTTGATCGGATGGCTTGTCCCGACCGTGAAAGATGTACCGATGAACAGTGTCTCTCAGGAACTGGCATCGTTTAAAAACCGTGATTTATGGGCTGCTTTTACGACCAGTGCCTTAATTATTGGTGCGACGCTGGCAGCATTCAGTTATTTTGCGCCGATTTTAACCGAGGTGACGGGGTTTACGCAGGCAGCCATTCCCTGGTTACTTGTCATGTACGGCATTGCCAATGTTGTCGGAAATATCATTGTCGGGCGCCATGCGGATAAACATACGATCGGTATCATGGTGGCAGGGTTACTTGTATTGGCTGCAGCATTGGTCCTATTTGCCTGTTTTGCGCAATATAAAGCGCTCAGTGTTGTGATGGTACTGGTTGTGGGTTTGGTGGGTATTCCAATGAATCCGGCGATGGTCACACGGATCATGAAAACTGCCCATCCGGGACCACTAGTCAATACTGTGCACACATCCATCATTAACATTGGTCTGGGATGCGGGACATGGTTGGGAGGGATGGCCATACATGCCGGCTATGGCTTGCGCTCGCCACTGTGGGTAGGTGTTGTTCTGGCCATATTGGGAGTAGCAAGCCTGCTTCCTTATCTGGGTAAAAAACAGCCTGGCTGATTGCATGCATACTGGTTTGCCACGACAATATCTTTTTGACGCAATAGTGTGATGGCGGTCGATGTCAAGCCAGGCTTTGCATCGCTGTCACAATCATGTTGCATACCTGTTCGATTGTCCCGATATTCCTGAAACTGGAGGCCGCAGGGACGATGAAATAGCATAAAATGACGGTATCACCCGATCACTGACAGGATTGATCTTCTATGTCCTACCAAGTTCTTGCCCGTAAATACCGTCCTAAAAGTTTCGAGACCCTGGTGGGTCAGGAACACGTTGTCCGGGCGTTAACACATGCATTGGAACAGCAACGCCTACATCATGCCTATCTGTTTACAGGTACGCGTGGTGTTGGTAAAACAACGCTATCGCGTATTCTGGCCAAATCCTTGAATTGCGAGAAAGGCATTACCGCGCAGCCGTGTGGTGTATGTGAGGCCTGTGTTGCTATTGATGCCGGCCGGTTTGTCGACTATATCGAAATGGATGCGGCATCGAACCGTGGTGTCGATGAAATGGCGCAATTGCTTGAGCAAGCTGTCTATGCACCATCAAACGCCCGTTTTAAAGTCTACATGATCGACGAAGTCCACATGTTGACCAATCACGCGTTTAACGCGATGTTGAAAACGCTGGAAGAGCCTCCAGAGCATGTCAAATTTATTCTGGCGACGACCGATCCGCAAAAAATTCCGGTCACCGTATTGTCGCGTTGCTTGCAATTCAATCTGAAGCAAATGCCGCCAGGTCACATCATTAGTCATCTGGACAATATTTTGCAGCAAGAAAATATTGCGTTCGAGACGCCTGCATTACGTTTATTGGCACAAGGCGCCCATGGTTCGATGCGTGACGCATTATCCCTGACGGACCAGGCCATTGCCTATGCTGCCGGTACGGTGACCTTGGAAGCGGTGCAAGGTATGTTGGGAACATTGGATCAGTCTTATCTTATTCGCGCGTTTGATGCGTTGGCAGTGCAAGATGGTAAAGCATTGTTGTCTGTCGCTGATGAAATGGCGGAACGCAGTCTGTCATATAACGCTGCCTTGCAGGACATGGGAACGTTGTTGCATCAGATTGCATTGGCGCAAACCGTATCGGGAGCACTGGCAGATGATTTACCGCAACGTGAAGACATTCTGCGATTAGCCGCTGCATTCAGTCCTGAAGAAATACAACTGTTTTACCAGATTGTTGTACATGGTCGTCATGAATTGGGTTTGGCACCCGATGAGTATGCGGGTTTTAGCATGACATTGTTACGCATGCTGGCCTTTGCACCAGCGACAACGGGTACAGGTGGTTCTGTTCCTCCTGTCAAAGCGGCTACACCCGTTGCATCTGCACGTGCCAAACCAGCAGTGACTGCCGCACCTGTCGTTGCAACACCTGTACCTACAGTTGCACCGGCAGCAGCGTCGACAGCGCAACGCGTGAGCCCGGCAATGGCGGCATTAGCCGCAGCACGTGCGGGATCCAACAAAAGTGGTACGGGAAGAGTTGCACAAGCAAAACCCCAGG
>JAATFN010000280.1 GCA_015655165.1 Betaproteobacteria bacterium
TGAATCAAAGGCAACACGCACAAGCAGATGATGTTCGAATTGATCTCTAAACCGGTTCATACGTATAGGCAAATGACTCGGTAACAGTGCCATGCATGCCTGGACAAAATGATCGGTCACGCCGCGCAAACCGAAGCGCTCGAACAAACCGTCCACACGGCTCTTCACAGCATATGCCTTGGGTACTTTATCGGTACCGAACTTTTCAATAAAGAGGAAGGCATCCTTGCCATATTTTTCTCCGATGTTATACGCTTGCCGGTGAATGTATTCACCTGCGACCGGTAAACTCGGCAAGTTTGTCAGCATATGACGGCGCACTTTTGTTAAGTCATCCGGGTCATTCGTACCAATATAAAAGACAGTACTCTCGACTTTCTCGAACGTATCAAGCCGCACGGCAAAAAGACTCAACTTGCCAGCCGAACCGGATGCTTCGAATAATCTGGTAGGATCTGCGTTAAAACGTGCCGGCGTATTCTCATCAACACGACGCACATCTTCGGCATAACGCGCATCCGATGCAGCACGTCCAACATCATTGTCGATATCGCCCACGTCATAATCTGCGTGTTGCAAACGTGTCAGTATCGCTTCAGGTGTATCACCCAAACGAATACCAAGATGATTGACCAGATGCAGTTCTCCTTGGTCGTCTACTTGTGCATACAGTGCCATCTCTGTGTAGGCCGGACCACGGCGCACCAATGAACCACCAGAGTTGTTGCACACGCCACCCAGTACAGATGCCCCGATACACGACGAACCAATCACTGAATGTGGCTCGCGTCCGTAAGGCTTTAAGGCTTTCTCCAGTTGATCCAGTGTCGCGCCCGGTAAACAAATGACCTGTTTACCATCATTGATGACCTGGATGATGTTTTGTCGCGTCGTACTAATGAGTACGATCTCGCGGTCATAATCGTCGCCAAATGGCGTTGAACCACCTGTCAAACCGGTATTCGCAGCCTGCATAATCACAATACGTCCAGAGGTTACAGTCTCTTTGACGATTGCCCACTGCTCAAGCAAATTTGCAGGACGCACAACGGCCAAGACCCGACCCTCACCATAACGCATACCCTTGCGGTAGTGACGTGTATCACGATCATGCGTTAAAACATGCGCACTACCGACAATCGCACGCAAATCTGCCAGAAACTGTGTCGCATTCGAAACTGTTGTATTGACCAATTGCGCCGGTAAGTTGTGTGGCTGTATTGACGACATCGCTCACAATCCTTTTACAAGCAAATCACCGGTGATTTCACGAATGGATTTGGCACCTGTCAATGTCATCGCAACCCGCATTTCTTTTTCAATCAGATTGAGTAAATTGGTAACACCTGCCTCGCCTGCTGTAGATAGTGCATATAGGAATGCACGCCCTAACAAGACCGTATCAGCACCCAGTGCGATCAAACGGACGACATCCAGACCATTGCGCACACCCGAATCTGCCAGAATCGCCAAGTCGCCTTTGACTGCATCGGCAATCGCCGGTAATGCTTTTGCTGACGACAAGACACCATCCAACTGGCGACCACCATGGTTCGATACCACAATACCATCGGCTCCGAAACGCACGGCATCCTTCGCATCTTCGGCATCCAGAATACCTTTAATGACCATCGGGCCTTGCCAGAAATCACGAATCCATTCAAGATCTTTCCATGAAATCGATGGATCAAAGTTATTCCCCAGCCAGCCAATATAATCAGCCAATCCTGTCGGACTGCCACGGTATGTGGAAATATTGCCCAAGTCGTGCGGCCGCCCCAACAAGCCCACATCCCATGCCCAGCCAGGATGGGTGACTGCCTGCCACATACGGCGTAATGCCGCATTCGGACCACTCATACCAGAATGAGCATCACGATAACGTGCGCCTGGCACCGGCATGTCCACAGTAAACACCAGTGTTGAACAACCGGCAGCCTGGGCACGCTCCAAGGCGTTTTTCATGAAACCGCGATCACGCAAAACATATAATTGAAACCACATTGGCCGCTTGATTGCAGGTACGACCTCTTCAATCGGACAGACAGATACAGTCGATAAAGTAAATGGAATACCCTTCTTGTCTGCAGCTCTGGCAGCTTGCACCTCACCGCGTCTTGCAAACATACCGGTTAAACCTACCGGTGCCAATGCGACCGGCATCGACAAGGTTTCATTAAACAGCGTTGTTTCCAGGCTCAGTTCCGACATGTTTTTCAGCACCCGTTGGCGCAACGCAATATCGGATAAGTCGGAAACATTATGCTCCAGCGTATGCTCGGCATACGCACCGCCATCTGCGTAGTGGAATAAAAACGGAGGAAGCCGGCGTTGAGCCGCAGCACGATAATCAGTAGAAGCAGAAATAATCATGGTAGATGTGTGATCGAAAATGGATGGATCTTCATTGGAATGTTGCCAAGATATGCGCTTCTGCGCAATATCGCAATTGTTAAGACACAAATCATAAAGATTTCATGACCGCGAGGTATTTTTCAATAGCAAAGGCCCATAAAGGGCCTTTGCATGGTCTTTTACTGTTTACGGAATCATCCAGGGAACAACATAGGCCTGTACCGTTGTAATGACACCGACCATCGCGGCAAAAATCAAACTGTGTTTGACGGTAAAACGGAACAAATCAGATTCTTTACCGACTAGACCCACGGCAGCGCAAGCAATGGCAATTGACTGTGGAGAAATCATTTTACCGGTCACACCACCCGTGGTATTGGCTGCAACCAACAACACTTCAGGTACACCAATTTGCTGGGCAGTCGTCGCTTGCAATGCAGAAAACAATGCATTGGCTGATGTATCAGACCCGGTAAGAAATACCCCTAACCATCCCAAAAACGGCGAGAAAAATGTAAATGCATGACCGGTATGTGCCAGCGCCAATGCCAACGTTGCCGACAGACCGGAATAATTGGCAATAAAGGCGAATGCCAACACCATGCCAATCGAATAAATAGGTATAGCCAACTCTTTTAATGTTTCACCAAACGTGTACAGCGCTTCTTTTGGTTTCATTTTCAAAAAAAGAACGGTAATTATCGCAGCCAATATGGTCGACGTGCCAGTTGCCGAGAACCAGTCAAATTTATAGACCGCATCATAGGGTGTCACCTCGCCGACAATAGGTGGTACTTTCTCGACCAAACGATGCAAAAACGGCACCGGAATACTCACTATCCAATCAGCGAATGCACCGCCTTTGGCAAATAATACCTTGAATGGCGGAATGCTCCAGATCGTCACCATGAATGTCAAAATAACAAATGGCGACCATGCCTTGGCAACTTGGCCTACGGTAAATTTTTTGCCGGAACCGGTAATAACACCGGCCTGATCAGCGTCATCGAAACGGAAGATATAGACCGGTTTCCATACTCGTAAAAATAATGTGAGGCTAATTAATGCAACAATCGATGCAGTAATATCAGGTAGCTCAGGACCAATAAAATTCGATGTCAGGTATTGGGTAATGGCAAATGAACCACCAGCGACGATCACCGCCGGCCAAGTCTGCTTTATGCCACGCCAACCATCCATGATCGCCATAATCCAGAACAGGACAATGACTGTCAGAAATGGCAATTGCCGCCCTGCCATTTGGCCGATATGAAACGGATCCAGTCCTGTGACTTGTCCCGCGACAATAATCGGAATGCCCATCGCCCCGAAAGCGACTGGCGCGGTGTTAACGATCAGACACAGCCCGGCTGCATACAGCGGTTTAAAACCAAGACCGACCAATAATGCAGCAGTAATGGCCACAGGCGCGCCAAAGCCGGCAGCGCCTTCCAGGAAAGCACCAAAAGCAAAACCGACCAACAGCATTTGCAAACGCTGGTCTGATGTCACTGATAAAATCGAAGAGCGAATAATATCGAATTGGCCTGTTTTTACAGAAATTTTATAGAGGAAAACGGCGCCGATTATGATCCATGCAATTGGCCATAAGCCATATACAAAACCATAAACTGCTGCTGCAAACGCAGCCGACAAAGGCATTTTGTACAACAACAAAGCTACTGCCAACGCAAGAATGACGGTAATCGTTCCTGCCACGTAACCTTTTAAACGTAACACTGTCAATGCCGCAAAAAAGAAAATCACCGGTATTAACGCGATGAGACTTGATAACCAAATGTTACCGATTGGATCATAAATCTGTTGCCATGCTGCTTGCACGTATTCTCTCCTCTATGTCTACTGAACGACCATTTTGTTTTACTGACGTAATTCCATCGTAGCCTCTACATGCCGAGAAACAAGAATGCCCGGGTAAAACCCCAACCGGGTCAGTTTTTTGCATCCGATACGATGTGGTATTATTTTTTCTGAGTTCAAAGACGGCAAGGTTATCACGAAAAATTTTCATTTGACTTATAAAATTTTCGAATGATATAAAAATATGAATACACCTTTATCAGCTAAAGAAAAAATAAGTGCGCCATTTTTGAAAAGACGCCCGTCCATAAAACACCCCGCCTTGGCATTTGACAAAACTTCCCGCTCATCTATTGACCGTCAACAACTATGCGCGTATTATTGCCGCTCTTGATTAAGCAGCAGCGATGTTGTCCAAGCAAGCCCACGTGGCGGAATTGGTAGACGCGCATGGTTCAGGTCCATGTGCCGCAAGGTGTGGGGGTTCGAGTCCCTCCGTGGGCACCA
>JAATFN010000038.1 GCA_015655165.1 Betaproteobacteria bacterium
ATCGAATATCTGGCCCCGGGAAGAGAGGGCGATGTGTTGACAGCAGAAGCCAAAGAACAATCACGTCAGGGAAAAACCGGTGTATATGACATCAAGGTCACGAATCAGGATGGTGTGAATATTGCTTTATTCAGAGGCAAGTCACATCAGATTAAAGGTGAGGTTATTGACGTTCTCGGCCAATAAGATCAGAAGACACGTAATTTAATTGAGGAAGTAAGGAGATAAACATCATGGGATATGCCGACAAGAATCAGACAGGATTGCATGCCATTGAGCATGCCAGTAAAGATGAGCTACAGGCATTGCAATTGCAGCGCTTGAAGGCCACACTGAAAAATGCCTACGAGAATGTTGCGCATTATCGGGCTGCGTTTGATGAAAAGGGTGTGCACCCTGATGATCTGAAAACGTTGGCAGATCTTGCCAAATTTCCGTTTACCAAAAAAGATGATTTCCGTAAAAATTATCCTTATAACCTGTTTGCTGTACCACGCGAACAAATTGTACGTATTCATGCTTCAAGTGGCACGACAGGTAAGCCTACTGTCGTAGGTTATACAAAAAACGATATCGATAACTGGGCAGACCTGGTTGCCCGTTCGATTAGTGCTGCAGGCGGGCGTGCCGGTGATGTATGCCATGTTGCTTATGGCTATGGTTTATTTACAGGTGGTCTTGGTGCACATTATGGTGCCGAGCGTTTGGGCTGTACGGTCATACCAATGTCTGGCGGACAGACAGAAAAGCAGGTGCAACTGATTCAGGATTTTCAGCCGCGCATCATTATGGTTACACCATCTTATATGTTGAATATTGTCGAAGAATTCCAGCGTCAAGGACTTGATCCCGTCAAGAGTTCGATACAGATCGGTATTTTTGGTGCCGAACCGTGGACCGATTCGATGCGTACGGAAATCGAACGTCTTGCGGGTATCGATGCTATTGATATTTACGGTTTATCGGAAGTCATGGGGCCAGGTGTTGCCTGCGAGTGTATCGAGAGCAAAGATGGTCCTGTGATCTGGGAAGACCATTTTTATCCTGAAATCATTAACCCGGAAACAGGTGAGGTAGTTGCAGATGGTGAAGAGGGAGAACTGGTCTTTACGTCGCTGACCAAAGAGGCATTGCCGGTGATTCGTTACCGCACACGGGACCTTACACGTTTGTTACCGCCGACATCGCGTTCGATGCGCCGTATCGGAAAAATTACAGGCCGTTCCGACGATATGTTGATTATTCGTGGTGTGAACGTTTTCCCGTCCCAGATCGAGGAACTGGTCTTTAAAAACGACAAACTTGCACCGCAATATCAAATTGTGGTGACCCGTGACGGTAATCTGGACAAGCTGGAAATTTTAACTGAATTGCGTCCGGAATATTCCGGTAAGTGCTCTGATAAAGATGTCGAAAATATATCAGGAGAAATTCAGCACCAAATCAAAAACCATATCGGCGTTAGTACAAAGGTACGTGTTTTACCTTCTGAAAGTATCGAACGTACGCAAGCAGGTAAGGCACGTCGTGTCATTGATAAACGTAATTTGAAAATTGCCTGAGGCAACGATCCGTAGAGAGAAGGAATATGAAAATGAACGAAGCGTTTATTTGTGATGCGATACGAACACCGTTTGGTCGTTATGGCGGCACGTTGTCGTCTGTACGTACCGATGATCTTGGCGCGATTCCGATTCGTGCACTGATACAAAGAAACGCCGGGGTCAATTGGAGCGAGGTCGATGATGTGCTGTATGGCTGTGCCAATCAGGCCGGGGAAGATAACCGGAATGTGGCACGTATGACATCCCTCTTGGCCGGGTTGCCGGTCGATGTGCCTGGCAGCACGATCAATCGCTTATGTGGATCGAGCATGGACGCGATTGGTCTAGCGTCTCGCAGTATCAAGTCCGGTGAAACACATCTGATGATTGCCGGTGGCGTGGAAAGCATGAGTCGTGCACCATTTGTGATGGGAAAGGCAGACAGTGCGTTTTCAAGAACTGCAAAGATCGAGGACACCACCATTGGCTGGCGCTTCGTCAACCCGTTGATGAAAGCACAATACGGTATTGATTCGATGCCCGAGACCGCAGAAAACGTCGCGGTTGAATTCAATATCAATCGCGAGGATCAAGATGCGTTGGCACTGCGTAGTCAGCAACGCTGGATTGCCGCCAAAGAAGCCGGTTTTTTTAATCCGGAAATTGTGCCAGTCACCATTGCACGTAAAAAAGGTGACGCTGTTGTATTCGATACAGATGAACACCCAAGGCTCTCGCCATTGGATGTGCTGGCAAAATTGAAAGGTGTGGTTCGTCCCGACGGGACTGTGACTGCGGGTAATGCGTCAGGTGTCAATGATGGAGCCTGTGCGGTGTTGCTGGCATCCGGCCATGCTGTTGACCGCTATCGTCTGGCACCAAGAGCACGTGTATTAGGTATGGCAACATCGGGACTGGCACCGCGCCTTATGGGGTTTGGACCTGCACTGGCAACAAAGAAGGTACTGGCACAAACCGGTCTGACGATTGCCCAGATGGATGTCATTGAATTAAATGAAGCATTTGCTGCTCAAGCTCTGGCAGTTACCCGTGCATTGGGTCTGCCTGATGATGCCGCGCATGTCAATCCGAATGGTGGTGCGATTGCGATCGGGCATCCGTTGGGTGCATCGGGGGCAAGGCTTGTGACAACGGCATTGAATCAGTTGGAGCATACCAATGGACGATATGCTTTGTGCACAATGTGCATTGGGGTAGGACAAGGCATTGCCATTGTGATTGAAAGAATCTGATGCAACTAAGGCAGTCATGACGCCTTATTATTGCAGGGATGTGGGATCCTTTTAAATCCAAAAGGATAGAAAATTGCTTTAAGAAAACGATAAAAAACAGATCTGTTAACAGGAGACATACGATGTTCAAACACGGTAAAAAAATCATTTTGTCGGGTGTATTGACGGCAATATTCAGTCTACATGCCTCGGCCGCAGACACTATTAAAATCGGTTCGGTTTTATCGGTGACTGGCCCGGCAGCTTTTTTGGGTGACCCGGAAATCAAGACATTGCAGACTTACATTGAAAAAATCAATGCCGAGGGCGGTGTGTTGGGCAAGAAACTGGAATTGGTCCATTACGATGATGGTGGTGACGCTGGTAAAGCAAACAGTTTTACCAAGCGGTTGATCGAATCAGATCATGTCGACATCATTATCGGCGGAACAACAACAGGCGGCACAATGGCAACAATTCCATTGGTCGAAAAAGCGGGGATTCCGTTTATTTCGTTAGCAGGTGCTGTCGTCATTATCGATCCGGTCAAGAAATGGGTATTCAAAACACCACATACAGATCGTATGGCAGCAGACAAAGTGTTCGAGGATATGCGCGCACGCGGTATTTCCAAAGTGGGCTTATTGTCCGAAACCAGTGGATTTGGCCAGTCTGGCCGCAATGAAACAAAAATTTCTGCAAAAAAATACGGTATCGAATTACTTGCAGATGAAACATATGCACCGAAGGATACAGATATCACAACCCAGCTGACCAAGATCCAGAATATCAGTGGTGTGCAGGCAATCTTTGTATTCGGTTTGGGTCATGGACCTGCCATTGTTACCAAAAACTATGGTCAGTTAGGGATCAAATTACCGTTGTATCAATCACATGGTGTCGCGTCCGACGAGTATGTCAAATTATCCGGTAGTGCTGCAGAAGGTGTGCGTTTGCCGACACCGGCAATGTTGTTGGCCAAGGTGTTACCGGACAATGATCCACAAAAATCACTGGTGGTGAATTACAACAAAACCTATCGCGATAAATATAAAGAAGAGCCATCGACATTTGGCGGTTATGCCTATGATGCGTTGTATCTTGCTGTTGATGCATTCAAACGTGCAAATTCTACAGATAAGGAAAGCGTACGTCTGGCGCTGGAACAAACCAAAAAATTTGTTGGTG
>JAATFN010000262.1 GCA_015655165.1 Betaproteobacteria bacterium
ACGCAGATACAGGATGATGCTTGTAAAATACACCAGTGACAGTACAATTTCTACCATGCCCAGTCTTGCCGACATCAAGGTGATGTCCGATGTCGCTCTGACTGCGCCTTCTGCAAGATACAACAAAACCAGCATCGAAGACCATTGCATTGTATAGATGTCGCGTTTTAATACACCGCGCAGCGGGATCAACAACGGCACGACTTTTAAGACCAGCCAGGAGCCACCAGGACGCAAGGGGGCCAATATCAATTCCCAGAGAACACATAAGGCGATCAAAGCGATGAGGCTTGTGATTGCGCCATAGTAGAACGAACGGGAAGAGGACATAGTGTTTAGCCTTGTAGTTTTTGTGCGGTTTGTGCCAGACGTTGACCTAATGCAATTGCCAATGCGTGCGATTCTTGTGAAACTGCTTTGTCGCCATTCACTCCTGCCCAGTGGCTGGCACCATAGGGCGAGCCGCCTGTACTGGTGCGCATCAACTCTGGCTGGGTATACGGCAAGCCAAGTAATACCATACCATGATGCAGCAGTGGCAACATCATCGATAACAGGGTCGATTCCTGTCCGCCATGCATGCTGCCTGTCGATGTAAAGACGCAAGCCGGTTTGCCGGCCAAGGTGCCGGACAACCACTGTGGTGCGGTGCCATCCCAGAAATACTTCATGGCAGCAGCCATGTTGCCAAAACGTGTTGGCGAACCAAGGGCCAGGCCGGCACATTCCTGCAGATCAGTTGCTTCCACATAGGGTGCTCCTTCTGTCGGAATATCCGGTTCGGTGGCTTGTGTGACTGTCGAGACCGCCGGTACGGTACGCAGTCGCGCATCGCAGCCCGGGACGCTTTCAACCCCTTGGGCAATCAATTCAGCGAGTTGTCGGGTCGCGCCATGGCGCGAGTAATAGAGGATCAGGATGGTAGTCATGTGCGTATTATAGGGAAGAATGCGTCATTATCGACAATCCATGCATTGGTAAACAGACAAATCCGGCAGTGTGAGGATTGTTCATCAGCACGGATGAACTGACGGGTGTGTTGTCTGGCATGGTGCAGGTCATGTTTTGATTGTAATTTTCAGGTAAAAAATTACCATGGCAATCACATGGACGGGAAATGGAGGTGTGTGGTGACAAAAAAATCGGATGTACTGAAGTATGTGAAAAAGACCTATGCGACAAGCCCGGATTACCCGTGGGCAAAATCGTCGGGTTATGCAGTGTTAAGACATGGTAACAGCAAAAAATGGTATGGCCTTGTCATGACTGTTCAGAGGCAAAAAATCGGTCTGGACGGTGAAGGCCACATCGATATCATGAATGTCAAGTGCAGACCCGAATGGGTTGGCGCATTGCGCCAGTCCAGAGGATTCTTACCGGCGTACCACATGAATAAAGAGCATTGGCTCACTGTCGTTCTGGATGGTTCTGTTCCTGACGAAGAGGTGTATCACTTGATCGATGAGAGTTTTGCATTGACACAGTAAGGACACGCTATTCCCGGTGTTGCCGCAAACAGGCAAGGATGTGCATTGGCAAATAGACAAATCAGGCGCTATAATCGCGATTGATTCTCATTTAAATAATTAACCAGTGTGTTGTCATGTCAAACCGTGCCGCGTCATCTCGCATTGAAATGCTGTATTGCGACCACAATAACTGGTTGCGTGGATGGCTGTCCAAACGTCTAGGTAACGCACATCAGGCAGCAGATCTGGCGCAGGATACGTTTGTACGGTTACTGGCGAGAGAGGATACGCCGGTCATGCTGGAGCCGCGTGCGTTTTTGACAACAGTGGCCAAACGCGTTTTGGCAAATCACTGGCGCCGCGAGCAACTCGAGGCAGCCTATCTTGAAGCGCTTGCCAATGTGCCCGAGGCATATGCCATGTCGCCAGAAGAGCGGGTAATTCTACTGGAGACCATTGTAGAGATCGATCGCCATTTGGATGGTCTGCCCATCATGGCAAAGCGGGCGTTTTTATTGACCCAGCTAGATGGATGCAATCATGCACAGGTCGCTGAGCAACTCGGCATTTCCATTACTACTGTCAAACGCCATCTGGTTAAAGCCGCTCAACAGTGTTTCTTTGCCGATGTCTTTAGTGCGTGAGTCAGTCTGATGCATCCAGCTAGTCAGCAGGCCAATGTCGACCTGCAAATCTTGCCTATTCCGGAGCCGGTAGCCCAAATGGCCGTCGACTGGTTTGTCGAATTGCAATCGGCACAAGTGAGTACTGCAACACGTACGCAATGGCTGGCATGGCGCAATGCGCATCCGGATCACGAGCGTGCCTGGCAGCGTATCGAGGCGGTACGTGGATCATTTGGGAGTGTGTCTTCTCCTGTCAAATCAACGATTGTCCGTGCCGCATTATCGGCGCGCGGGTCTATACGGCGTAAGCAAACGGTCAAGGTATTGGGCGTACTGTTTTTTGCAGGCACGGGTGCATGGATGGTCGAGTGGCAAACACGGGTATTGCGCGCGGACTTCAAGACGGCAATCGGGCAACAGAGAACAGTGTATCTGGAAGATGGTACCGAGCTGGTATTGAATACAGATACAGCGGTCAATCTCCATTTTAGTGCAACAGAACGTCGTATAGAACTCGTCACAGGTGAAATCCTCGTGAGCACGGCCAAAGATTCCCGGATTGCCAGCAGACCATTTTTAGTGGATGCACCACACGGCAGGATGCGTGCACTTGGGACGGTCTTTTCTGTACGAGAACAGGATAACGCCACCACGCTTGCTGTGTTTGATGGTGCAGTCGAAGTGTGGCCAAAACGCTTGTCCGGGCAATCGACTGTTGTGCATGCGGGAGAACAAATCAGTTTCACGACGACCGACATCATGCCGGTCAGTGTCGCGGACATCGTGAATATTGCGTGGAAAGACAACATGCTGGTGGTCAAGGACATGCGACTGGATGATTTCTTGCAAGCACTTGGGCGCTACAGCGATGTGGCATTCTCATGTGCAGAGAATGTTGCCGCATTACGTGTGTCCGGTTCCTATCCTTTACACAATATCGATACCATTGTAGAAGCCCTGAGTGTGATGCTTGGTTTGCATGTGGAAAAGACGAAACGCTTCTGGGGCGGGCAGGCAATACGCTTTGGCCAGCCAATCAAGCAAACGGGTCAGGTTGCATTCAAGCGTTGAACTGATGCCGCAATCACCATAATTGTAACA
>JAATFN010000399.1 GCA_015655165.1 Betaproteobacteria bacterium
TCAAGACTTTCTGGCGCCCTCTTGCCCATCTGGCAATAGTAGCAATACTAATGAACGGCACATTACGTGGTCTGGACAAAATCGATACAAGCCAAACCGGTGCACAGGTAATGGCAAATTCTGGCGGCATGCTTGCACACCGTTATTTACCGTCAAACTGGATCGCAGCGCTCGGTATGGTCGGCTACCATTACACCAGCGATGCATTGCAACCGCACCCCTTGCTGGATCCGGCTAAAAATTTCACCTATCTGATGGACCCGGAACGTAAAGATGTCACTGTGATTTTTGTCATCGGCGAGACTGCCCGTTCAGACCATGTCGGTCTGTTAGGTTACGCGCGTAATACGACCCCGTTGCTTGCCGGAGAAAAAAATCTCGTGGCAATGTATGGCCAGTCATGTGATACCTCCACCTATTTATCGTTACGCTGCATGTTTGTACGAGAAGGTGGCACGACCAGCGATGATGCGAGAACACTCAAAGAACGCAATATCTTTACCACATTAAAAGCATTGGGCTTCAGTTCCGAGCTGTTTTCCATGCAAGGCGAAGTCTGGTTTTACAATAGCGTCGATGCAGACAATTATCTTTTACGGGAAATGATTACCTCGGCCCAAGGCAACGAAGGTCAGCCGGTTGACGATATGTTATTGATACCACCACTTGCACAATCCTTGTCCGCACACCCCAATGGCCCACATCTGGTTATCCTGCATACAAAAGGGTCACACTACCTCTATTCACAACGTTATCCGAGATCGTTCGCACAGTACACCCCGGAATGCTTCGGTATTGACGATATATGCAGCAAAGAAAAACTGGTCAATGCGTTCGATAACAGTATTCTTTATACCGATGCATTCTTGAAACAGGTCATTGATCAGGTCAGACACCGTAAAGCCATTGTGTTTTACAGTTCCGATCATGGAGAATCAATCGATGAAGGTACCCACTTTCATGCCACACCACTCGCTGTCGCACCGCCCGAACAACGACGTATTCCTATTATGGTCTGGATGTCCGATGCATTGCTGGCCACCCGCGGCGGACATAACGCACACCAGAAACTCAAGATACGTGCCGCATCAGGCCAACTGGCCCGCCATGAAGAAATCTTTGACAGTATGCTTGGCTGCACAGGCTTTAGTTCGCCCAATGGCGGCATCAACGCTGTCAACAACTGGTGCCGGTAAGGCAAGGATATTTAACTTGCTTGCCACATAAACATGAATGCATTTACCGGATGCAAGACTTGCCGTTGATCATCCAGCCATGCATTGCCCATTGGAGCTGCGTCCAGTCCAAAACCGCTTTCAAAAGCATATTTAGGCCATTAACAAAAACATATACAACGGCTTGTTTCCCCTATGATGTAAGAACTTGGCATCCTTTCGCTGCAGTAAGATTGCCGTCCAATTACACACCATGCTATTTCTGGCTTTGGCTTCGCATAGAGGGAATTACCCATGAATATCTTGCGCAGACTCAAACTTTCCCCGCGCTTGGCACTTCTGATCGCCATTTTTTCGATCGGCTTTATTGTCTATGGAATCTGGTCATTTAAAACCATTAACGAGCTGAAAGTGGGTGGTCCTGTCTACCGCCAGATTCTGCAAGGTAAAGACCTGATTGCCGATATTCTGCCACCGCCCAAATATATTTTGGAATCCTATCTTGTGACATTCGAGTTAAGCACAACGACGAATAAAAGTGAACAAGAAAAACTGATCAACCAGCTTGAACAACTAAAAGCCACCTATAATGAACGCCATGATTTCTGGAAAACAGAAATATTAACCCCGGAAATTGCTGATGGGATGTTAAGTAAGACATATGAACCTGCAATGCGTTTCTATGACACTGCGTTTAATGAACTGATACCTGCAGTAAAAATTCAGGACAGTGCATTGATTGATGCTGCAATGGCTAAACTGAAAATCGCTTATGTCGGCCATCGTGAAGAAATCAACAAATTGGTCACCATCACCAATACACGCTCTGAAAATATTGAGTCATCTTCCGCCACACGTATCAAATCAGCCACCATACTCTTACTGGTCATTTTAGTGAGTTCATTAGGGCTTGGCATTACAGGCGCGGTACTAATTACACGCAGTATTACACGCCCCTTAAACGATGCGGTACAGGTTGCAACCACGGTTGCGCAGGGAGATTTACGTAGTCGTATTTCAAACGATTTCCCGGATGAACCAGGGCAATTATTACGTGCCTTGCAGGTAATGAATGACAGTTTGTCATCAACAGTTGGAAAAGTACGCATCAGCGCCGATACAATCGGTACTGCTTCGCGTGAAATTGCCAGTGGCAATTTAAACTTGTCGGCACGTACAGAAGCGCAGGCAAGCTCCATTGAAGAAACTGTCTCCGCCATGGAACAGTTGACAGGCACAGTACGCCAGAATGCGGAAAATGCTGTACATGCCAGTGAACTGGTCAGCAATACATTTCATGCAGCCAGCAAGGCCGGTGATGTTGTCAAAGATCTGATTCAGACCATGATCTCCATTAAAGAGAGCTCATCGAAGATTGCCGACATTATTACTGTTATTGACGGCATTGCGTTTCAGACGAATATACTGGCATTAAATGCAGCCGTAGAAGCAGCACGTGCAGGTGAACAAGGACGTGGTTTTGCAGTGGTCGCATCTGAAGTGCGTACCTTGGCGCAACGCTCGGCCAATGCCGCAAAAGAAATAAAAACCCTGATTGAAGACTCGGTCTCGCGTGTCAATACCGGCAACCAGTTAGTCGAACAAACCGGCAACACGATGACACAAATCGTCACTTCCGTACAGCAAGTCGATGTCATCATGAGCGAGATCGCAACAGCAAGCCGAGAACAAAGTGCAGGTATCAACCAGGTCAATATTGCTATTGCACAAATGGATGAAGCTGCACAACAAAATGCCGCATTAGTTGAAGAAGCTGCTGCCGCTGCCACCAGCATGCAAGACGAGGCAGGAGGGCTTATCCAGGAAGTCAGTGTATTTAAACTGCCCAACAACGCAGGGGCAATTATGTCATCCCCGGTTGCCGTTAGGTCTAAGCATCCAGCCGATGATCAGGATCCTATAATGATTACAGCGGCTTAACGCCAAGAGATGCTGTCAATCATTCTGAGTGAGTAAGCCATCAGCATTGATTGATGTTCAATTTATAGTTCTTTTCACACGTCATCACTTCTGAAAAATATGATCCCGATGATAAGCAAGAAAGAGTCGTTGTTCGGAATTAAATGCGCCAACATTCATAACCTGATTAATTCCCCATCTTTTTAATACTGATGTATCCAACGTTTTAGCAATCATGAGTTCGCCACTATCTTGAAATGAAATAAATCCACTATCAAATAGGTGATCAACGTGCGGTGCAAGCAATAAACCATTACACCCATTTAATCGTTCTTGATCGGTACAATCTTTCCAAGGCTTTATATGACTCGCACGTAAATGCCTGATATCTTCAACGCCGGTAATGCGACATTTCTTCTCATTGCGTTGAACATTTTCTTTAAAAATCATTTGTCCACGCCGTATTTTAACAAGTTGCTCTTTCACCGTATCACCAATATTTGTTCGCCCTTTTATCACGTCAATAAGCTCAGTTTCGACAACATCAAGCATCTCGAGTTCATAATCAGTGGTGCTTACAACAGACAAATATTCTGGGCCAATCAGTTTTCCCAATAAATTTGCGAGTGGTTCTGGTATCTCTGCCAGATACATTTGACGACCATCACCAGTAGGATGCAACGGTGAATATTTTTCCGGTAAATATGGCGCTATCAGCGCAATATGATCTTTAGGGCGAATTTGTGCTTGAAGTTCTTTAAATGCA
>JAATFN010000125.1 GCA_015655165.1 Betaproteobacteria bacterium
CATCTGGTCAGCGCCAATGCCAAAACGGCGGTCGGCAATGAATTTCCATTGCTCGGGGCTTAAGGCAATCGGTTGATGGATGGCGTCAATGACAACAAAGTCATTGCCGGCACCATGCATTTTGGTAAATTTGATTTTCATCGTGATTCTAGCCATAGCGGCCATGTATTGAGTGTTGCTAATCGTAGACGCCAGGCATGCCAGGCGGTCTGGTCTTGAAACGCTTGTGTGCCCAGAAATATTGTTCTGGTGCTTCACGTACACGTTCTTCAATAAATGCATTCATTCTAGCAGTCGCCGCGACGATATCGTCACCAGGAAAATTTTCCCATGCAGGATAGAAAGTGACTTTCCAGCCCTGATAATTCGGCAAGAAGGTGGCAATCATCGGTACCACATTGGCACCGGTGGCAGCGGCAATACGTGCTGTAGCAGTCAAGGTTGCAGCAGGTACCCCGAAAAAAGGTACAAATTGTGCATCACGAATCCCGAAATCCATATCCGGCAGCATGATAAATGGGCGGCCATGCCGCATTTCACGAATAATCGGTTTGACGCCTTTGTCACGTGAGAGCAGTGTGACAGGTCTAAAACGAGAACGTCCTTTCAAGAGTGCTGCATCGATAATCCGGTTTTGTTGTTTACTGTAAATCGTGCAAATGGACAAATCCGAGTTTAACACCAGACCAATACCTGGAATTTCCAGACACACAAAGTGCGGGCACAATAAAATGGTGGGGCCAGACTTGATGACATCAACAGGTACGGCAGGCACGATTTTAATCAACCGTTTTAAACGTGCTTCGGATGCCCACCACAATACACCGCGTTCCAAGGCGCTGCGGGCATATGCCTGAAAGTGCTGCTTGGCAATGGTTGTACGTTCTGCATCGGTTTTATCCGGGAAGCACAAACGTAAATTGGTCAGCGTAATGTGGCGTCTGGGTTTCATCACGATATAGAGAATGGTGCCCAATGCTTCGCCCAAGCGGCCCAGAATCGGTAATGGTAGCCAGTGGATTAGCCAGATACAAGCGAGTAGTAGTCTCATTTTTGGCTATCCGGTGCAGTAACGCCTGTGGGTGTCTTGTAGCGGTTATAGCTCCAGATGTATTGTGCGGGTGCGCGCGCAATCAGTTTTTCCATCGCAACGTTAATCGCACGGGCTTGTTGTTCTGCCGAGTCCGGTAGCGCTTCCTCAAACGGCACAAAACGGATGATGTAGCCCCGTCCAAACGACAGACGTTCTGCATATGACAGGATAATCGGGGCGCCACTCATTTTATGCAGTTTGGTAGGCAATGTCATTGTATAGGCAGGTTTCCCGAAAAAGTCCGCCCAGACACCTTCACCGTTTTGCGGTACCTGGTCGGGCAGCAGACCGATAGCCTGGCCATTTTTGAGGGCTTTTAGTAGCGTACGCACGCCTGCCAGATTTGCCGGTGCCAGATGCAGATTGTGCCTTGCACGTGCGCCTTCGACTAACGGTTTTAACGCTTCTTGACGGGATGGGCGGTACAGTGCGGTTAATGATGTCTTTTGTGCAATTGCTTGCGCGATGATTTCAAAGCAGCCGAGGTGGGGTGTTAAAAAGATCACCCCGGTTTTTGCGTCCAGTGCGGCTTGGGCCAGCGCCCAGTTCTCGATTCTGGCGGTTTTTAATACACGTTTGGGCGACGCACACCAGACAAAAGGCAATTCGAACATGCTTTTGCCTGATTCGCCGATTGCGTGTGCCAGATGTTGTTGATGTCCTGCCAGTGTCATATTGTCCTTCAGACGTTTTTTATAAGACCCGGAGAGCAGATACGTGGCCCAGCCAATCGCCTTTCCCAATAGATGCAAGATGGATAAAGGCAAAAAAGACAGTAGTTTAAATAAAAAAACAAGCATAGATAATGTAGACAGATTGCAATGGTAATTGCCGAATTTTCTTAAGATGCGTAAAATAGCACAAAGCCGTCGAGTTAATGACAACTTGCGAGACGGGATATAAATTTCGCTAAAGCGTCGTCGGCTCAGATAAGCCACGACATGGTTAATCTACATAGGGGCCTGATAAATGTCGTCCAATTCCTATCTTTTTACTTCCGAATCTGTCTCGGAGGGCCATCCAGACAAAGTTGCTGACCAGATTTCCGATGCCATTCTGGACGCGTTGCTAGAACAAGATCCATTATCACGTGTGGCAGCCGAGACGTTGTGTAATACAGGTCTTGTCGTACTGGCTGGAGAAATCACTACACGTGCAAACATCGATTATATCGATATCGCACGCGACACCATCAAACGTATCGGTTATGACAATGCAGATTTTGGCATAGATTATAAAAGTTGTGCGGTTTTGGTCGCTTACGACAAACAATCTCCGGATATCGCGCAAGGTGTGAACGAGGGCACAGGAACCGATCTGGATCAGGGCGCCGGCGATCAAGGTTTGATGTTCGGTTATGCATGTGATGAAACACCGGAATTAATGCCGGCAGCCTTGTATTACGCCCATCGTATCGTCGAGCGCCAATCTCAATTACGTAAAGATGGCCGTCTGCCGTGGCTGCGCCCGGATGCCAAATCCCAAGTGACATTGAAATATGTCGATGGCCGTCCTGTCGCCATTGATACTGTGGTGCTGTCAACACAACATGCCCCTGAAATCAGTCAAAGTGATATCAGAGAAGCGGCGATTGAAGAAATCATCCGTCCAGTGTTGCCACTAGAATGGTTAAAAGACACCCGTTTTCTGATCAACCCGACTGGGCGCTTTGTCATTGGCGGACCACAAGGCGATTGCGGCTTGACTGGCCGCAAGATCATTGTTGACACCTATGGTGGAGCAGCACCTCACGGTGGTGGCGCCTTCTCGGGTAAAGATCCTTCCAAGGTCGACCGCTCGGCAGCGTACGCCGGGCGTTATGTTGCAAAAAATATTGTCGCCGCAGGTTTGGCAACACGCTGCCAGATTCAGGTGTCGTATGCGATTGGTATTGCACAACCAACCTCTGTGATGGTGACGACATTCGGCACAGGTAAAGTCAGTGATGAAACATTGTCCAGACTGGTTCAGGAGCATTTTGATTTGCGCCCCAAGGGGATTGTGCAAATGCTGGACCTGTTACGTCCGATCTACGGTAAAACAGCTGCCTATGGTCACTTCGGCCGTGAAGAGCCGGAGTTTACATGGGAGCGTACCGATAAAGCTGCGATTTTAAAAGCGGCAGCCGGTTTGTAGTGGATATGTTGGCGCATCGGGTCGTAGGCCTGATGCGCTTTGACTGGAAGGCATGAGCCAGTCACTGATTTGATTTACAATACTGTGCGTATCAAGGAGCGTTGCGACAAACACACCGATGTTTGCCAGGCTTGATACGGCTACTTTTCAACCGCGCTCACGTTACTTTTTTTCTGTACATTGAAAGGAGGGCGTGATGAACGCCGTAGTGAATTCCCCTGCTAAAGATTATGTGGTTGCCGACTTGAGCCTGGCCGATTGGGGCCGTAAGGAAATCAAGATTGCCGAAACAGAAATGCCGGGTCTAATGGCAATTCGTGAAGAATTTGCCGCTGCACAGCCGTTAAAAGGCGCACGTATTACCGGTTCCATCCACATGACGATCCAGACAGCTGTTCTGATTCAGACATTGGAAGCATTGGGCGCGAAAGTACGTTGGGCTTCTTGCAATATCTATTCGACACAAGACCATGCGGCTGCCGCGATTGCTGCTGCTGGCACACCAGTATTTGCCTACAAGGGCGAGTCACTGGCAGAGTACTGGGAATATACCCACCGTATTTTTGAATGGCCAGGTGCGGATGATGCGCAAGCCAATATGATTCTGGATGACGGTGGCGATGCGACTTTGCTGTTGCATTTGGGGACCCGGGCTGAAAAAGATGCTTCGGTGTTGGATAATCCGGCTTCCGAAGAAGAAGTGGCATTGTTCAATGCGATCAAACAACGTTTGCAAACACATAAGAACTGGTATTCCATACGTCTGGCGCAAATCAAGGGCGTGACAGAAGAGACAACAACAGGTGTGCATCGGCTGTATCAGATGCATAAAGAAGGCAAGTTGGCCTTCCCTGCGATTAACGTGAATGATTCTGTCACAAAATCAAAATTCGATAATCTGTATGGTTGCCGCGAGTCGTTGGTGGACGGTATCAAGCGTGCAACAGATGTGATGATTGCCGGGAAAATCGCTATCGTTGCCGGTTACGGCGATGTGGGTAAAGGTTCGGCACAGGCATTGCGTGCATTGTCGGCACAAGTCTGGGTGACAGAAATCGATCCGATTTGCGCATTGCAAGCGTCAATGGAAGGCTACCGTGTTGTGACCATGGACTATGCGGCCGAACATGGCGATATCTTTGTGACCTGTACCGGTAACTATCATGTGATCACGCACGCACACATGAAAAAGATGAAAGATCAGGCCATTGTTTGCAACATTGGCCACTTCGATAACGAAATTGAAGTTGCCGAGTTAAAACAATACACTTGGGACAACATCAAACCGCAAGTCGACCATATCATCTTTCCTGACGGCAAACGCATTATTTTGCTGGCAGAGGGGCGTCTGGTCAATCTGGGCTGCGCGACAGGTCATCCGTCTTACGTGATGAGCTCGTCATTTGCCAATCAGACGATTGCACAAATCGAGCTGTATGTGAATACGAAAAACTATCCGGTAGGTGTGTATACATTACCAAAACATCTGGATGAAAAAGTTGCACGTTTGCAATTAAAGAAATTAAGTGCACAATTGACAACGCTGACCGATGAACAGGCAAGCTACATTGGTGTAAAAAAAGAAGGTCCGTACAAGCCTTAACATTACCGTTATTAATTGATAAAACCGTTGTCCGGGCATGGATATATGTCCGGGCGAGTAAGGAGAGTAGCTATGATGTTGTTAATTGTCTGGTTAATTAATGCAGTTGCCTTGTTGGCAGTCCCTTATTTGTTGAATTCTGTACAGGTCGATAGTTTTGGTGCGGCATTGATTGCGGCCTTGATTCTCGGGTTTGTCAATACGATTGTCCGTCCTATACTGGTGGTATTGACTTTGCCGGTCACTTTTCTGACATTGGGTCTGTTTATCTTTGTGATCAACGGTCTGATGTTCTGGGTGGTTGCACAATTAGTCAGTGGCTTCCATGTCGGTGGTTTCTGGTCTGCCGTATTTGGTGCACTGCTCTATAGTATCGTTTCCTGGGCATTATCGACATTGTTGCTGAGTGCTAAAAAATAACGCGTGACAATCGCCTATATACATGACGCTACAACATAATTTCAGTATCGAATTTTTCCCGCCCAAGACGCCTGAGGGTGTGGAAAAATTGCGTGTGACACGTGCCAAGTTAGCTGAGCTGTCACCGAAGTATTTTTCGGTGACATTTGGTGCGGGAGGCTCGACACAGCAAGGCACATTAGATACTGTGCTGGAGATTTTGCATGAAGGTGCAGAGGCTGCACCGCATCTGTCCTGCTTGGGGAGTTCACGCGAAACGATCCGTCATCTGTTAAACACCTACAAAGGACATGGTATCCGTCGCCTTGTGGCATTACGTGGCGATATGCCAAGCGGCTATGGTGCCATTGATCCTTCATCTGGTGCATTCCAGTATGCCGATGAACTGGTGGCGTTTATCCGTGCTGAAACCGGAGACTGGTTTGATATCCAGGTTGGTGCTTATCCGGAGATGCATCCGCAAGCGAAGTCGCCACAAAACGATGTCCAAAACTTTGTGCGCAAGATCAAAGCTGGTGCCAATGGTGCCATTACCCAGTATTTCTATAATGCGGATGCGTATTTCCGTTTTGTGGAAGAAACCCACAAACTGGGGGTCGATGTGCCGGTGGCAGCAGGTATCATGCCGATTACCAATTCTTTACAATTGTTGCGCTTTTCCGATATGTGCGGGGCGGAGATTCCACGCTGGGTGAAGTTGAAGTTATTGGGTTATGGTGACGATACCGAGTCGATCCGTGCATTTGGTCTGGATGTTGTGTCCGATTTGTGTGACCGACTAATCACAGCGGGTGCACCTGGATTACATTTTTATACGTTAAACCAGCCTACAGCAACATTGGCAATCTGGAAACGGTTAACAGCCTGATCCGGTGCATTGTCATATATGCAGTAGATGAAACAGGCGTGTCAAAGCGCCTGTTTTTTTATATCTGTCAGACAATACCTGCTTCGGTGATGATTGCATTCAATGCGATATCGTGTGCTTCAGCGGCAAATTCGGCTTGTGTACATGCATAGGCAATGCCGATGGCCAAAGGGCGCGGTGTCGTGTTCAATGTTCGGTCATAAAATCCACCACCATAGCCGAGCCGGAAGCGTGCATCATTAAACCCCACACATGGCAGTAATAATGCATCGGGAACGATCTCTGTATTGCCTTCTGGAATGGTCGTGCCATAGGCGCCTGTTGTGACCGGGTCTTGTGGGCGCCACACGACAAAGACAAGTGGCGCATCTTTTTCCCGGACAACAGGCAGCGCCAGAGTGATGCCCGCAGCACTTAATTGCCGGTAGGCAACATGAAGATCGGGTTCACCCCGAATCGGTAAATAGACCCCTAAAGTATGCACAGGATGGGTTTGGCACCATGCCATGACATGATGGCTTAGATGATGGTCTGCAAGTTGTTTGTGCGCAGGATCCAGACCTTGTCTTACCGATAAAAGCGTTGTCCGTAACGTCATTTTACGTGTGGAAGTATGCGGGGAGGAGACATCGCGTGGTATCCTTGATGCTGTCATATCGGTCACCGGGGTTGTAAAAATGCGTCTTAAAAAATGGCTATTATCTGTTGCAATTGTCAGTGCAACAGCGATGTTGTGTGTGTCTGTTTCGGCACAAAAACGCCCTGCAGCCGATGCGACCCAAGATGAGATATTTTTGGCGTTAAGAGATGCCGGGCTAAATAATAACGTCGCTTTGGCCCAAGAGCTGGCCGAGCGGCTTCCAGACTATGCAATACCATCTTATGTCGAGTATTACCGAATTCGTCCCCGTTTGCAAAAAATTGACGAGATTGAAACCGAGGCACGCAATTATTTAAAGAAATACGATGGTACGGCAATTGCCGACCGCTTCCGTAATGACTGGTTGCTCGAATTGGGCAAAGCAGGAAAGTGGGATACATTCGACGAGCAATATCCGCAATTTTATCTGGATGACGATACACAGCTCAAATGTTACGCATTGATGTCGCGTATCGAAAAAGGCGAGAATGTGGCCGAGCGCGCCAGAGAAGTGTTGGTTGAGCCTAAAAATTATGGTGCCGGTTGCACGAACCTGATCGGCATGATGGCCGCACGTGGCCAGTTCAATGAACATGATGTGAGTGCGCAGGTACGGTTGACCTCGGAAGCGGGTTTGCATGATGTGATGTCGCGCATTGCGTTTTCTGTGAAATGGTTGAGTTCGGTTGCGATGAATAAAGCTGTCAACAAACCGTTGCTTGTGCTGGCACAGGGTTCGGTAAGTAACCGTGGCGATTATGAAGCGTTTTTAGTGGCGTTGGGACGTGTTGGTCGTAACGACCCCAAGCAGGCAGCGAACTTTCTGGAAAAGGTTGCCAGTCGTCTGAATGCACGTGATCTGGCACAAGCCTGGGCACAAATCGCATTTGTATCATCGCGAGGATTGGATCCTCATGCGATTGATTACTGGAAAAAAGCCGAAGGCGCGGAATTGACTAACGAAGGACATGCATGGCGTGTGCGTACAGCATTGCGCAATGGGGACTGGGCAATGGTCAAAGCTTCTGTGGAGGCGATGCCACCGGTTCAGCGGCAAGATACGGCCTGGCGTTACTGGTATGGCAGGGCGTTAAAACAAACTGGTCACACTGATGGTGCGAAGAAAGAGTTTACCGATATCGCTGGCGATATGGGGTTTTATGGTCAACTGGCTAAAGAAGAACTCGGCGGTGAAATTGATATTCCGACGTCGCCCAGTCAGCCATCGCAACGTGACATTGCCCGTATGGGAAAAAATGAAGGTTTGCAGCGCTCATTGAAGTTTTATGATCTTGGTTTGCATTTCGAGGCAATGCGCGAATGGAACTGGCAAGCGCGCACGATGGATGACAAGGAATTGTTGATCGCAGCAGAGTTTGCACGACAAAACGATGTACTGGACCGGATGGTATCCACATCGAATCGCACCAAGGAATTACTGGATTTCACGCAGCGTTTTCCGTCACCGCATTTAAGCCAGATGATCGATAACACCAAGCCGATCGGTTTGGAGGCAGCATGGGTGTATGGTTTAATCAGACAAGAGTCACGTTTTATCAGAAATGCACGCTCACATGTGGGTGCTTCCGGGTTGATGCAAATCATGCCGGGCACGGCAAGATTTGTGGCGAACAAGATTGGATTGTCCGGGTTTACACAAAACCAGATCAACAATATCGATACGAATTTGTTGCTGGGTACACGTTACCTGAATATGGTGTTAAGTGATCTGGATGGTTCGCAGGTATTGGCGACCGCAGCTTACAATGCTGGTCCATCGCGTTCGCGCGCATGGCGTGCATTTTTGACAGAACCGATGGAAGGTGCGATTTTTGCCGAAACGATTCCGTTTAGCGAAACGCGCGGCTATGTTAAAAACGTCTTGTCAAATGCTACCTACTACGCGGCGTTATTTGACAATAAGCCACAATCTTTAAAGCAACGTCTGGGTATTGTCACACCGAACCTGAGTACCGCAACGAATCTACCCTAAGTCAAAGGCATGGTTGCATGGCATATCGTCATATTCTTATACTCGGAGGCGCGGGCTTTATAGGAAGTCATTTGACGACCTATCTGGCGCAGCATGCCGATTGCAAGATTACAGTGGCGACGCGGCATTACGAACATGTTTCCCATTTGCTGGCGTTGACGGCTGTGGGGGTTTTTGCCGGCGATATTCACAATGCCGGTGTGTTGGACGTATTGGTACGCGACGCCGATGTGGTGATTAATCTGGTAGGTACTTTATATTCAGGTGGGCCGCGTAGCGGGCGTGAATATGGTGCCGAGTTCGCGGCAGCCCATGTCGCGTTAACACATCAAGTCGTCAATGCCTGTGTCAAACACGGAGTACGGCGTTATGTGCACATGAGTGCATTTGGCACATCCGATCAGACGGGTTCGGCTTTCTTGCAATCGAAAGCCGATGGAGGATGCGGCATTCAGTCATCCGGAAATCAATGTGACTGTGTTTCGACCCTCTGTTGTGTTTGGCCAAGGAGACCGGTTTCTGACATTGCTCGCTGCATTACAAAAAAGCCAGCTGTTGATTCCGGTGACAGCGGCACAAACAGAATTCCAGCCTGTATATGTCGGCGATGTTGTTGAGGCAATCGCCCATGCATTGCAAAACGATGCGACGATTGGCCAGATCTGTACGCTGGTGGGCCCAAATGTATATAGTCTGCGGGAGTTGTTTATGTTAACTGGAACATATACAGGTCATGCTAAATCGTTGTGGGAATGGTCATCTAAAATAGCTTTCTGGAAGCGGTTTTTTTATCCGGGCGAGATTTTGCAGCATGGTGAATTTGGTTTTATGCAATTGGCCAGTCATCATACGCTAGACCCAATATCGGCTGAGGCATTGGCTGCCGAAATGAATATTGCGCTCACGTCGATCGAGGACGTGGCGCCTGCCTATCTGGTGCAAAGTACACGCAACGCATAACATGCATGATGTTGGTGGCGCTGTTCTAATGTGAATACATGAGGTAAATGTCGTGCAAATTTATTGTGTGGGCGGTGCAGTGCGTGACGAGTTGCTGGGCTTGCCTGTGCAAGATCGTGACTATGTCGTGGTTGGCGCGACAGTTAAGCAGATGACTGCGCTGGGATTTCGTCCTGTAGGTAAAGATTTTCCGGTGTTTTTGCATCCTGAGACACAGGAAGAATATGCCTTGGCTCGTACGGAGCGTAAAACTGCACCAGGCTATAAAGGTTTTGTGATTCATGCCGATGTGAATGTCACACTCGAAGAAGATCTGTTGCGGCGTGATTTAACCATCAATGCGATTGCCAAGGCAGAGGATGGCCGCTATATCGATCCGTTTGACGGGCGCGCCGATATACAACAAAAAATATTCAGACATGTGTCTGCCGCGTTTAGTGAAGACCCGGTGCGTATTCTCCGTGTTGCCAGATTTGCAGCGCGCTTTACTGAGTTTGAGGTGGCACCTGAAACGCTAACGTTGATGCAGCATATGGTGGCGCTTGGTGAAGTGGATGCGTTAGTGCCAGAGCGCGTCTGGCAAGAAGTGGCACGTGGATTAATGGAACACAAGCCATCACGCATGTTTGATGTGCTGCTTGCATGTCATGCTCTGGAAAAAATTCTACCGGAACTGGCGCAAGTCTGGTCTGCAGATCAGACAGATATCTGGCATGGCATGTTAAACGATCATCAGAGTTCGCCAATATTGGAAATACGTTATGCAGTATTAATGGCAGTATGTAGCGCGCGATATCCGGATCAGGCTATACGTGTGAGATGTGTCGAACAGGCAAGCGCGCGTTTTAAAGCGCCTAAAGAATGCCGAGATCTTGCTGTGATGGTTGCACGTGAATTAGGCGATGTGTATCGTGCAAATGCACTGTCGGCCGAACAACTTGCTGGTCTATTTCTTCGCTGTGATGGCTTGCGTAAACCGCAACGGTTCGCCGACATGCTGCGTGTGATGAACGTTGTGTTCCAGCAGCATGCTGATCTTAAACAGACGATTGCCGGGCAATGTACATTTTTATCAGGTGCATTGCATGCGTTCCAGGCAGTCGATGCCGGTGCTGTTGCCAAGTCGTGCCAGAATAATCCGCACGGTATTGCCGATGCCGTCAATGCGGCACGTATTGCTGCATTGACGGATTATCTGCAACACGTCAACTCAACACGATAAACTGCAAGTGCCAAAAGAAAAAGGGCTTTGCAGGGGAGTGCAAAGCCCAAACCTAGTACATCCAGCTACTAGAGAGGGAGGGATCCTGTTCAGAAAAACATCCGATTCATCTCTGATCAAGTAGGTTTATTAAACCGGAAATCAACTATGCCGGACAACAGATTTACGCGTTGTTACACGGTGTACACACAGATAAATGACCGCCGCTGACCCGTTCGATACCGGCCAGATCTTTCCAGCTTTGAATGTCCTGGAATCCATATTGTTGCAGTAAATTGCGTACGGCTTTTGCCTGGTCGTAACCATGTTCCATCAATAACCATCCATGTTGACGAAGGTGCTGGTGTGCTTGCGATACAATTGTTTTGTATGCTGTCAGACCATCGGCATGATCGGTTAATGCATCGGTAGGTTCAAAGCGCAGATCACCTTGGAAGAGATGGTGGTCACCATCGACAATATAGGGCGGGTTGGAGACGATCAGGTCAAATTGTCGATCTGCGAGTGCGTTATACCAGTCGCTTTGTAGTAATGTAAATCCGGCTGTTCTTCCGGCTAAATGACGTGTGGCATTGTGTTGTGCAATCTGCAATGCGCCAGGACTGACATCAATGGCGGTGATATGTGCATCATCACGTGTATGTGCCACTGCGATGGCAATCGCACCGGAGCCTGTCCCCAAGTCGAGCATGCAACCATTTGCCGGTAAGTGTGTTAATGCCAATTCGACCAATAATTCTGTGTCGGGTCTTGGAATCAGAACAGCGGGGGAGACGCTCAAAGCCAGACTAAAGAACTCGCGCTCTCCCACGATATAGGCAATCGGTTCACCTGCGATGCGGCGGGTAAATAAAGTCTTCAAGTCTGCTGCTTCAGCATCTGTTATGACACGCTCGGATTGTGTAATGAGTTCGATGCGTGTCAGACCAAGGGCATGGCATACCAGAATACGGTTTTCTAGCGCGTCTAGTGGTGCACTGGCCAAGTATGCGGCAAGCGTGGTTGGTGCGGTAGCATGAATAGCCATCTATGGGAACGGGATGTGATTAGCGCCGTTTGAATGCGTGCCATCCCAGCACGATGGTCAATAGGGCAAATGCGACAAAGGACCATTGGGAGATGGAGAGGCCGACGATGTTTTCATACACAGTGGTACATAATCCATCAGCCTGGAAAAGGGTCGGGAACCATTGTGCCGGCAGGAATGTATTTAATGATGTTTCCATCGGGTCGATGCCGCAAGATACGCCAGGATGTGCCTGAACCCATAGTAGCCAGCCAGCGGCGGCTGTGACGATCAGACTTAACAATGCTGCGATGGTGGTGCCGAGTCGACGCAACGCATCGGGCAAGAAGGCAAAGACCAGACAGACCAGTGCGATTGCCACAAAAATGTAGCGCTGGATAACGCACCAGGGACAAGGTGCCATTTCTTCGACAATTTGCAAATAGAGTGCTGCACTTAATGATGCTACGCACACCAAGGTGATGAATAATAAGATGGATTTGGTCGATTTCATGGGCGTCACAAATAGGGGAGATATGATCAGTCTAATCGTTTTTTTGGGTTGTGGCTGAGTGTTGCACAGATAATGAACACACTGCCAGACGACTGTTGCAAAATCGTCGTGTCCTGTGAGTACTGTGTGTTACACCATTGTTGTATGGATACTGACTTGTTGATAAACAACGCTTCGACTCACTGTCTTTGGAAAAGTTTAATGTCCAACCGGGTTATTCATCGTCACCAAGTGACGCCAGCAATTCTGCCTGGTGTTCGGTAATCAGGACATTGGTTAACTCGTCCAGATCGCCATCCATAATGAAGTCAAGCTTGTACAGTGTCAGGTTGATACGGTGATCTGTCATTCTTCCTTGCGGGAAGTTATAGGTGCGGATACGTTCACTGCGGTCCCCTGAACCGATTAACGATTTGCGTGTGGCAGCTTCTTTCGATTGTTGTTCGCGTAGTTGTACATCCTTGATACGTGCTGCCAATACTTTTAATGCAGACGCCTTGTTTTTATGCTGGCTACGGTCATCCTGGCATTCAACGACAATGCCTGTGGGGATATGGGTAATACGTACGGCAGAATCGGTTTTATTGATATGTTGTCCACCTGCGCCTGATGCCCGGTAGGTATCGATACGGATGTCGGCCGGATTGATATTGACATCTTCGACTTCATCGGCTTCGGGCATGATGGCAACGGTACAAGCCGATGTATGGATGCGGCCTTGCGTTTCTGTTGCAGGTACGCGCTGGACACGATGGCCACCGGACTCGAATTTCAGTTTGGAGTAGGCGCCGAAGCCGACAATTCTGGCAATCACTTCTTTACAACCGCCCACTTCCGATTCGGAGGCGGAGACGATGTTGACTTGCCAGTGATGACGTTCGGCAAAGCGGCTGTACATACGCAGCAAGTCACCAGCAAACAGTGCCGATTCGTCACCGCCTGTGCCGGCACGAATTTCCAGAAAGATATTGCGGTCATCGTTAGGATCTTTTGGCAGTAACATCGTTTGCAGATTCATTTCCAGTGCTTCGGTACGTGTTTTGGCCGCACTGATTTCTTCTTGCGCAAACTCTTTCATGTCCGGGTCAGACAATAATTCTTCTGCGGTTTGAATGTCTTTGCCGATCTGGACATAGTCGTTGTAGAGCGCGACTAACGGGCCGAGTTCGGCATGTTCGCGTGTCATTTTACGGTAGGTGTCGATGTTGGCAGTCGCATCTTCTTGCGACAGAAGCGAATTCAATTCTTCAAGACGTTCTGCCAACTGATTCAGTTTGGCAAGCATGGACGGTTTCATGGGGTACTCAACAATACAAGAGGTATGCGGAAACAAACAAAAGACGCGGCGCGTATGCACCGGCATGTTGGGGTGTTAAAAACGCTAACGTTTTGTGCGAAACAGATGTGGCAGTAAAGCCACCAGATTAGCCCGGTCAGCACCTTGTGCATGATGCAAAGCCTGTTGCGGGCCATGCAGGAATTTAGCAGTCAATCCTTTGGACAAGGCTTCTAATACGGCTTCGACATCGTCGCCTTTGGCAAGCATTTTGCGGGCACGCTCGAGTTCAGCTGTACGCAATGTTTCCCCGGCGTCTTGCAAGTCCTGAATGATAGGTACCACGGTACGATTGTCCACCCAGTGCATGAATGACTGTACACGCGTCTCGATGATGGCTTCAGCTTGGGCGACAGCTGCCTGACGGTTCTCGACACCGCTTTGTACAACAGTTGCCAGATCGTCAACTGTATAGAGGAAAACGTCATCCAGACGATTGACTTCAGACTCGATGTCACGTGGCACAGCCAGGTCGACCATAAAAATCGGTTTGTGGCGACGTTGTTTGACAGCACGCTCAACCAGACCCAAGCCGATAATCGGCAAGGAGGAGGCAGTGCATGACACAATAATATCGAAGCTGGCCAGTTGCGAGGCTAAATCCACCAGACGAAGGGCGGTACCGTTAAAACGGTGTGCCAGTGTTTCACCGCGTTCTACCGTTCTGTTGGCAACGGTTAATGATTTCGGATTTTGTGCGGCGAAGTGTGTCGCACACAATTCAATCATTTCTCCGGCCCCGATAAAGAGAACATGCTGTTCTTCGATCGAATCAAAGATACGTTGTGACAGGCGTACTGCAGCAGCTGCCATTGAGACACTATGCGCACCGATTTCGGTTGTGCTGCGTACTTCTTTGGCTACGGCAAACGTACGCTGGAATAACTGGTGTAAATAGGTACCCAGGCCACCTGCGGCGTCGGCTTGGCGCACTGCGTCTTTCATCTGCCCTAAAATTTGGGGTTCGCCCAATACCATTGAATCCAGACCTGAAGCGACACGAAAGGCGTGGCGCACTGCATTGTCTTGCGGCAATGCATAGAGAAACGGACGCAGTTCTGCATAAGACAGATTGTGGTAGTTTGCCAGAAAGTGGGCGGTGCTATCGATCGCTTCTTCGATACCGCCTTTGCCAGCCGAAGCTGCAGCGTAGAGCTCGGTACGATTGCAAGTCGATAAAATAGCGGCTTCGCCAGATTGCGTTGGCGCCATGTCACGTCCAAACCATGCGCGCGCGTTAGCAACTGCCTGACCTAACTGGTCGGCAGGAAAGGCTACTTTCTCGCGTAACGTAAGCGGTGCAGTGGTGTGGTTAAGACCGACAGCAAGCAGATGCATGGCGTTTATTCTTTAAATAGGGGATACGGCATATCCCGAGATTATACCCCTGTTTCACTGGGGTTATTGTTTGTGGGATTGTACAACACACTGGGTTATCGTGTACTTGTCCAATATCAGGTTATACGGGAATCTCGGTCAATTGGTAACCAAATCCGTATACAGGGGTCAATTGGTAGCCCCGCTCAGGTTGCAGCACCAGTTTGCTGCGTACCCGAGAGATATGGGTATCGATGGTTCTGGTTGACGGGGTGGTTTGTGTCCCCCAGATCGATTCCTGGATATAGGCACGGGACAAAGGATGGCCAATGTGGTCGAGCAACAGGCGTGCCAGTGCAAACTCCTTTTGGGTCAGAATAATCTCTTCTTTCCGGTAGCTGACCCGGTAGCCGGGCATTTCAAACGTAAAGTCGCCAAACTGGTGCTGCTGTATGTCCTGATACGCAGGATAACGTTGTTTTAATAGTCGCGTCACACGTATGACCAGATCGGTTTTACGAAGAGGGGTTAATACGTAGTCATTGGCGCCTGACTGCAATGCAGTCAGCAACTGGGTTTGCAGGGCGGGGTCGGCCAATAGCAATATGGGCGTTTGGTGGTGTTGTGCCCAAGCCAATGCTGCAGTCACGTGCGCCATATCCGATAAGGGCAGGATTAACAGGTGGATATCGGTATTGTCGGGAAGCTGGTTGGGATGGCGCAAGAAAGAACATTGGTGCGCATAGAGCGAACGAACGATGAACTGGGCTTGGTGGGGTGCTATTCCTAGCAGGGCAATTTGCATCGTATAGTGGTTAAAAAGCGGGATTATGCTTTAAATATATGCAAAATCCCGCTAAACACATGGTTTAACTTGTTGTCTCGGTGTCTGGCAAGACAACGTTGACTTCCAGTACTTCAAGATTACCCTGACGATCCAGAGAAATCTTGATACCGTCGGCACTCACTTGTGTATATTTCGAAATCACTTCGATCAGTTCTTTATGCAGTGCCGGCAAGAAATCAGGGCCAGAACGGCCACCGCGTTCACGGGCGATGATGACTTGCAGACGTTCTTTGGCTGTTGATGCCGTTTTTTGCTTTGGGGCGAACAAAAAAGAAAGCAGAGACATATCACTTCCCTCCAAAAAGACGTTGCAACAAGCCAGGCTTTTCATAGCTGGTAAAGCGTAGTGGTACTTCTGTTCCCAAGAAGCGGGTCACCAGATCTTCATAAGCAACTGCAGCATCAGATTCTTTCAAGTGAATCGCAGGACTGCCCTGATTCGATGCTTGCAATACCGATTCTGACTCCGGAATGATGCCGATTAACGGGATACGCAGGATTTCCTGGACATCGGTGTATGACAGCATTTCGTCGGCTTCGACGCGTTTTGCGGAATAACGGGTAATCAGCAAGTGTTCTTTGACGGGCTCTTCGCCTTTCAAGGCACGGCGTGATTTAGCCTGAATAATACCTAAAATACGGTCAGAGTCACGTACGGAAGAGACTTCCGGGTTGGTCACGATGATCGCTTCGTCGGCAAATGTCAGTGCCATGACCGCACCATGCTCGATACCGGCTGGCGAGTCACAGATAATGTACTCGAAGCCCATCTTGGCCAAGTCATTTAATACGCGCTCGACACCTTCTTCAGACAGCGCATCCTTGTCACGGGTTTGGGAAGCCGGCAAAATAAACAGATTGTCGCAATGTTTATCTTTGATCAATGCCTGGTTCAATGTTGCTTCTTCATTGACAACATTGATCAGGTCATAGACGACACGACGTTCGCAACCCATGATCAAATCCAGATTACGCAAGCCTACATCGAAGTCGACGACAACAGTTTTGTGTCCGCGCATGGCAAGACCGGTGGCGAAACTGGCGCTGGTTGTCGTTTTACCGACTCCGCCTTTTCCTGATGTTATAACGATAATTTTTGCCACAAAAAAACTCCTTATTAAATGGGGTTCTTATTTACCCGAGCCAGCCAGAATGATATGTATGTTGCACTTCTCCCTGAAGTGTTGTCCAACATCCTTATTCTTCATACGTATGACATGTCATTTTGCATTGTGCAGTCTTAACACATCAATACGATCGCCTTCAAGGCGAATTTGTACTTGTTGCTGCGAGAGTTCAGCCGGCAAGTCGTTTTCGAATGTCCGGTAAACACCTGCAATAGAGACCAGCTCTGCTTCTAAGCTAGTCGTAAAAATACGTGCATCATTGTTGCCGGAAGCACCTGCCAAGGCACGTCCACGTAATGGTGCGTAAATATGGATACTGCCATCTGCAATGACTTCGGCGCCATTGTTGACAGCTGCCATGATAACCAGATCCGCCCCGCGTGCGTAAATACGTTGTCCGGCACGTATGGGCGTATCTACAAATACTGTATTGGATGAAGCCGGTGCTGCCTGTTTTGCAGCAGATGGCGCTGGCACTGAGGCAGCAACAGGTACGGGTTCTTGCGGGCGCACTACCATGCTGTCAATGCTTAAACCATGG
>JAATFN010000179.1 GCA_015655165.1 Betaproteobacteria bacterium
AGCTTGCGGATAGCGTGTTAACAGGTCGATGAGTTTCATGCGCCAGCCTCCTGCATGTATCCATAACTGCCCAGATGACGGCTGCCTTCGGGTAGAACGGCTTTACCTGCAGCAATGCGTTGCTTCATATAGGTAAACGTTTGTGCTGTTTGTGCAAAAATATGGTCACCGCACCGCAATGGCGTATAGGTTTTATTGCCGTAATGTGCCAGTTCCGGGATAGGAGCGATGACCGTATCATAGTCGCATGCACAAAATAAAGGGAACGAGTACCGCTCTTCCATCACTTTACGGACACGATGGCCGGTGGCTACAAATTGACCGTTACTTAACACTTCCAGCATGTCTCCGATATTGATGACAAATGCATTGTCTATCAGTGGAATATCGATCCATTCTCCGGCACCGTTGAGTACTTCCAGCCCCGGTGCTGTGGGTAGCAAGATGGTGAAACATTCATAGTCGGTATGTGCACCAATACCAGGACGATCTACAGGTGCATCTGCATGATAGGGATAGTGTACAAGCCGTAGCTGGCTGGGTGGTGTGTTCGCCAGAGAAGAAAAGGTTTCTTCGGGTAATCCCAACGCAAGTGCGAAGCCGCGGAATAATTGCTGGCTCAGTGCAAAAACAGCAGCGTAGTAGGCACTGATATCTTCACGGAAACGGGGAAGGTCGGGCCATTGGTTGGGACCTAATAATGGCCATTTTGATGGTGTCCGGGAGAATTCAAAACCGATATCATAAGCTTCTTTGTGATCGATGCTGCCGCCTGCGAATTGCTCTTCGCCTTCAGGGACATAACCGCTATGGTTTGTCGACTTCCCGATATAGTTCTGCATTTTGATGTTGATCGGTTGCGCAAAATATTCTTTTGCGCGTTGGCGCAGGCGGATAAAAAGTTCCGGATCAAGACCATGTCCGGTGATATAGAGGAAGCCTATTTCTCTGGCGGCCTGACCGAGTTGCTGTGCAACAGTCTGGCGCGAGGCAGGATCGTGTGAATTCAAACCTGCAACATCGACGACAGGAAGTGTTGTGAATGCAGTATGCATTGGGGGACCTTTTGTACAAATATGACTGGTCGTCCAGAAGAGCAGCATGTCGAGTCGTCCCGAGAAGTCTGGTCGGGTTGCTTGTACCGATCAAATTCCTGCCTCTTTGTTCCAGCAAAAAATATGCCATTTACAGACAGCGGATATTGGCATGTATTTGAACTGCCAAGGCAGCTAGACAAGCAGGCTTGTTTATTTTGGTGCGTATTGTGCACTGCAATCAATCACGGTGCTTCACCATGGTCGCGCGCGAAGCAGGTATTTGCTTGCATAACGATGTGGCAAGTTGATAATGCAGGTTGGCATGTGTTTTGCTTATCCTTTTTCAGGGAGCCGGTGTTTGTCCGGTTAGCTCAACAATTTGGTAATGGATAACTAGGGTTCCGGTTCATCGTGATGAATGTCTGGTCCAAGAGTTGTCGACCCCATAGGGGTTACACGGCGGGATAAAAGCCCGGGAGAGAATGTGATTGACAGGTCACATCGCTCCCGTGTTTGTGGTTCAAACCATTCTTCCAGAGGTCATTACATGTCTAAACTGTCACGTCTCATTAGCACCGCTGTGCTCTGTGTTTTACCACTCCTGATCTTTTCGAAAACAGTTCAAGCAGCCAGCCGTACAGATTTTAAAGTCTGTTGGTCGATTTATGCCGGTTATATGCCATGGGGCGAGGCCAAAACACAAGGCATTATTGCGAAATGGGGTAAAAAATACGGCATTACGATTGATGCGGTGCAGATCAACGATTACATCGAATCGATCAATCAATACACTGCGGGAAAATTCGATGGCTGCTTTATGGCCAATATGGATGCCTTAACGATTCCTGCAGCCGGTGGCGTCGACTCCACTGCGTTAATTGTGACGGATTACTCCAACGGCAACGATGGCATTGTCATCAAAGGCAAAGGAAAAAAACTGGCAGACCTGAAAGGGCAGTCAGTCAATCTGGTCGAATTCTCTGTTTCCCACTACATGTTGGCACGTGCACTTGCGTCTGTTGGTTTGCGCGAGCGCGACATTAAAGTCGTCAATACCGCAGATGCGGATATTCCTTCCGCTTTTTCGACAAGCTCGGTAAAACAGGTCGTTACATGGAATCCGATGTTGGCTGAAGTCAAGGCTAATCCGGATGTCACCGAGGTATTTAATTCGAGTGCGTTGCCCGGTGAATTGCAGGACATCATGCTGGTTAATACAAAGACATTAAAGGATAACCCGGCACTGGGTAAGGCACTCACAGGCGCATGGTTCGAAATGCTTGCTTTAATGCAGGCTAATAACGAAAAAAGTACTGCCGCATTGACCGCGATGGCAAAAGCTTCCGGTACCGACCTTGCCGGCTTCAAATCACAGCTGGCAACGACAGCTTTCTTTTATACCCCGAAAGACGCACTTGCCTTCATGACCAATCCGGATCTGCCAAAAGTGATGGCGCGTGTGGCGAAATTTTCTTTCGACCATGGTTTGCTCGGACAAGGTGCACCGAATGAACATGTTGTAGGAATGGCATTTGATCAAGGGAATGTGATCGGCAACAAGAACAATATTAAGTTGCGTTTTGATCCGACTTACTTACGCATGGCAGTAGACGGCAAGTTGTAAGCGCGATGGCGAGCGCCTATGCATTTATTTATTGAGGAGCCATTTTGATGCGACTAATCAACCGTCACCCAAGTCGTGCAAGTACGTTGTTATTGGTACTGCTGCCGTTCATTGTCTTGTTTGCCGTGTATTTCACCGGTTCGGCCATCAGTTTGCAGGCCAATCCCGATGACAAGCTATTACCGAGTGCCGGAAAAATGGTAGAGACCATCAAACTATATGCACTGACCGAAGACAAACGGACTGGCGAGCGATTGCTGTTAGTCGATAGACAGGCAAGTCTTAAACGTCTGGGTGCCGGTCTGGTCATCAGTGCGGCCATCGCGCTGGCAATGGGAATTCTGCTTGGCAGCATCCCCGTTGCCGCAGCAACACTCTCACCATTTGTCACGGTGATATCAATGATTCCACCGCTGGCCATATTGCCGATTCTCTTTATTGTGTTCGGGTTGGAAGAACTGTCGAAGATCATGCTCATTGTCATTGGTATTACGCCCATCATGATTCGCGATCTTCAGCAGCGGGCAAATGAAATTCCGAAAGAAGTATTGGTCAAGGCGCAAACACTTGGCGGGACGAGCTGGACAGTTATCTTGCGTGTGATTTTGCCGCAGTTGCTGCCACGATTGCTTGTGACGATACGTCTGTCCCTGGGTTCGGCATGGCTTTTCCTGATTGCAGCCGAAGCGATCGCATCAACAGATGGGCTTGGTTATCGCATCTTTCTCGTGCGGCGATATATGGCAATGGATGTCATCTTGCCTTACATCATGTGGATTACGTTACTTGCATGGTTGATGGACGAAGTGCTTCGTCGTCTGACGAAATGGGCATTTCCCTGGTATGGAGAGACAACACAATGATCGAAGTGCATAACGTATGGAAAGAGTATGGCGATCAGGTGGTACTCGAACGCTTGAATCTGCATATCAAAGAGGGTGAATTCTGTTCCATGGTCGGTGCTTCCGGCTGTGGCAAGTCAACATTTTTGAAACTGTTGCTAGGTCAGGAAAAAACCACCCGTGGTGAAATACTGCTGGATGGAAAACGCTTGCCGGATGAACCGGATATCCATCG
>JAATFN010000082.1 GCA_015655165.1 Betaproteobacteria bacterium
TATTCCACCCATATCTGCAGAGATGGTCATTGCAAACGGTGTTGTCATCGAGCGGGGTATGAGACTGTCACGAATGATGTCGTTAAAGCCAAACAGATAAGCAAATACCCACCCGGAACCCATTGCCGCTATGCTGCCAACTACAATGCCGGCAGCCAAGACCGGCCAGTGACGACGGATTAATGCGCGATGTTCGTAAATCGGGATGGCAAAGGCAACGGTTGCAGGCCCCATTAACATAACCAGCCAATGGGTACTACGAATGTAATCGCTGTAACTGACATGTAAAAGCAGCGTGATGATCAACAGTATTATTGGGGTTACCGCAAGTGGGCTCATCCACCATATTGGCCAGCGTCGATACAGCTTACGGGCAATCAAATAGGTAATAATGGTCGTACTTGACCAGATGAGTGTCATCCACAGGGGGTTATTCCATAACATGTTTGCCTGCCTTGTGGTTGGATAGGCGAAATAACAATTCCATGGTCAATGCAGTGCATGTCATCACAATGACAGTACCGAGTAAAATAGCAATTAACAGCTTTAATCCCAGCCATCCTAGAAACTCCGGGTGATCCAGCACTGCCAGCACAGCAGGCACAAAAAACAACAGCATCTCTGCTAAAAAGACATCTGCACCACGTTTAACCGAAGGCAGCGCAATCAACTTGCAACGGAGCATGACTAGTAATAGTGTCATGCCGATCACGCTGCCAGGAATAGGCAATGTGCTGGCGTGCGCGATCAACTCGCCCATCTTCCAGATGGCGATAATCAGCGCGATTTGCAACAGGTAGTGTTTGCGGATCGCATGTCGACTAATAGTCATCACATTGTTTAAGTCCATGATTGCACTCCTTTATTGGTAGTTTACGTCGTTGCCGATCATCTATAAAATGAATAATTCGACTTCAAACTATTCTAAATAGGAATACTGATGGATTTAAGAACGTTACGTGCATTTGTCGAGGTCATCCGTCAGGGGGGATTCTCGCAAGCAGCTAAAACCTTGTACACAACTCAGTCGAACATCAGTAAGTCGGTCAAATTACTGGAGGAAGAGGTTAATTGTTCTTTGCTGGACAGATCCGGGCATCGCAATACGCTAACTGAAGCGGGTCAAATTGTCTTTGATCGTGCACAGAACATGCTGGCACAGCGCGAAGATCTGGTGGCCGAATTGGAAGAGTTACGTGGTTTGAAAAGAGGATTGTTACGGCTGGGTTTGCCACCGATCGGCAGCGATGTACTGTTCGCGCCTGTCTTTGCGATTTACCAGCAACGCTACCCATCCATCAAGATACAGTTGGTCGAACATGGTGGGCGGCACTTGCAGGATTTATTGCACGCAGGCGAGATTGATGTGGCGGGTACGTTGTTGCCGGTCAGTGATGAGGCTTTCGAGTGGAAAGAAATCCAGCGTGAACCGATTGATGCGTTAATTCCTGCTGACCATCCTTTGGCAGCAAGAAAAAGTATCCGGCTCAAAGAGTTGGCTGATATGCCGTTTTTATTATTCGAAGAGAAATTTGCGTTAAACCAGGTGGTATTGGATGCTTGCCACAGCAATGGTTTCACCCCCACGATCGCAGCGCAAAGCAACCAGATTGCTTTTGTGATCGAATTGGTGACAACCGGGATGGGAGTAGCATTTTTGCCGCGCATGATTGCCAGACAGCGCAAACATGTTGGCGTACGCCATATCCGTATTAGCGACACGACGATGGAGTGGAGAATGGCATTGCTTTGGCGGCGGACAAGTCATTTGTCGTTTGCTGCCAAAGCGTGGGTGGATTTGTTTACCGCTGTTAAACAGCGGTAAACAAAACACCGGATGTTTACGAGAATGTAAAAATCGGCAGCCCCAGACCTTCTTTGATCTGGCGCAGTGTTTGCTGTGTGACATGGTGGGACTTTTGTGTGCCGGCACGCAAAATGTCCAATAAAGCACCTTTGTCCTGGATCAGTTCGGCACGACGGGTGCGAATCGGTGTCAAGAGCGCTTGTAATGTTTCTTCCAGCAGGCGTTTGCATTTCATATCGCCTAGACCACCACGTTGGTAGTGTTCTTTCCAGCGAGCGATTTCTTCCTTGTCGCCATGGAATGCATCCAGGTAGGTAAAGACCACATTGCCTTCAACCTGACCGGGGTCTTCAACACGTAAATGGCTGGGGTCTGTATACATGGCTTTGACAGCTTGGGAGACTTCATCGGCTGTGGCACCCAGCATTAATGTATTGCCCAGACTTTTTGACATTTTTGCGTTACCGTCAATACCGGGCAGACGCCCCACATCACTTAAAATCGGTTTGCAGCGTTTTAATACAGGATGCGGGATCAAGCTATTCATTTTATCGACGATTTCGTTGGTTTGCTCCAGCATCGGGAGCTGGTCGTCGCCCACGGGCACCAATTCGGCACCAAATGCGGTAATGTCGGCAGCCTGGCTAATCGGATATACCAGAAAACCGGTTGGAATACTGTGGCCAAACTGTTTTTGTTTGATTTCGTTTTTAACAGTCGGATTACGTTCAACACGTGCGACTGTCACGATGTTCATATAAAACATTGTCAGTTCAGCCAATGCCGGCAAGGCTGATTGCAAACAAAATGTGGTTTTAGCCGGATCAAGACCGACAGCCAGATAGTCGGCCATGACCTGGATGATATTGTCGGTGACTTTTTGCGGATTGTGGCCGTTATCGGTCAAGCCTTGCATGTCGGCGATCATCACATACTGCGTATGGGTATCTTGCAAGGCGATGCGTTGACGTAGAGAGCCAATATAGTGGCCAAGGTGCAATGAACCAGTCGGGCGGTCGCCGGTTAATACGATTTGTTGTGAAGTTGTTGTCGTCATAATTACTCCGGAGTATTGCAGAATATATGAAAAAAGGCCGCATCATAAGGCGGCCTTTTATATTGATGGTTGGTAAACAGGTCAATGCATTCAGGCGCCCAGGTTCAGAAGAAGGGGCGCCACCAGAAAGAAAAGCTTGAAGTGCGATTGTGTGAATTCATGATCGATGACGATACCTGAAATCGGCTGTTATAGCAAGATGGTACCCGGATTGATGGGGGTGTAGGGTAAGTGTCAAGGGGGTGTATTTGACGATTATTTGCGATTCTGGCAATGCTCATGGCTGCTATACATAATTATAATGTCGAATTTATACGACAATATTATTTTTAATTAAACTTTGTGTATAGGGTAATTAGAGTATATTTTCTATATTAGATAGTAGAATGTCGGAATTATATGACATATTTATTTTGTGTATATTGGTGTCTTGTGATGATAGGAGAGGTAGTGCTTTACCAAATCAATATGAAAGAATGTCATGGTATTTGAACTTCAATACCCGAGAACAATTACTGAACAGCGCCCTGAAGGTCATCAGCCGGCTGCGCCGCGTTATTCTTTGCGATGGGATAAGCCGCACATGACGTTGGTGACTGTGTATTTTGGTATGCAAATGGCGGAAATGTCCTGGGACGCCAAATCTCGTTATTTTGATTTTATGCGTGGTTTGTTTTGTGGTGCATATGCGCCAGAGGCACATGAAATCATGCAATGCAAGGATGAGGCCGGACTGGACAATGCAATTGTAGTGGCTTACTGGACGGATGTGACCACTTATGCGAACTGGATGGCGACTTCCGGGTTTCGTGCGTGGTATGCGGATGATGAGCGCCTATCGGGAAGTGCGGGTTACTGGCTGGAGGCGATTGTCGTGCCATATGACAGGCATGAAACGATCTATTCGGCACCTAATTACCGTGTTGGTTTCGGGCGTACTAAGGGTAGTGAAATTGTGCCTATTACGATCAATGGCTATTATGGCGCCGCACGTGATCGTTTGCCTCTTTCTGCTGTCGATGTGCTGGAGAGTCCTACTAAAAATAGGCTTGTCGCATCGGACGGGATGGATGGACGTGGGCGGAGATTATTGGCAGCAGTACCCCATAACATGACGGTATTGCGTTCGGGGCAATACTGGGAAGGCGCAGGTAAGGAGCAGTTGGACGACTATAGGGGGTCGTTGCAGCCCAAACTGTTAAAAGGTATGGACTATCTTGTGCAGGCCAGGGAAACAACGGGCTGTGTTTCCATGCGCATTATGACTAATGTCAATGAAAACGGCAGTGTGCGTGACGAAACATCCGTTTATGCCGCCTTTTTATCGATGGCGCAATTAGAGTTATGGGCGAAGGCGCATGAAACGCATGCGGAAATTTATAAACATGCGATTGCGATGAATCGTTTGTATAAGGAAAAACGGGAAGTAGTGACCTGGCATGAATTATTCGTGCTGCAGATCGGCAGTTATTTTGAGTATGTGAATTGTCACGCCAAGACGGGAATTTTGCGGTATGTGCCAGTTATGGAAGTCATGGCGGGTAGGTAGCGGTACCGACACTGGCAGACATTGCTGCCAGTGTCGGATAGGGGATCATTTTTTGGTTGGCACTGAAGAGATTTTCCATAAGGATTGGAACAGGCTTTTTTGCAGTGAGGCGAGTTCCCGGCTTTCAATCGTCAGCGCATAGTTCTCATTTTTGGATGAAATGTAGACTGCGGTGTCGTCACAGATATAAACGGTCATGCCAAGATCTATCTCGGACGGGGCTAGGCGCAGCTCACGGATATCACCGCGGCTGGCTGGCCAGATAGGATCGGTTTCTCGTGAGTAGGAGCGGACAACATCAAGTTGAATGCCGCGTCGGATACGTTCATTAATGTAAGACTCCATCCATGTAGGTCCGGGTATTTCCAGTAACTCGTGCATCGATAGAATGCCATACAGATGCTTTGATTTGCAGTCTAATGTGGCCCATATTGCCTGTTTAATACCCTCTTCCCCTTCGTGAAACCGGATACGTGGTTTGCGTGGGATACTGTTAAACATGGAGCGTAGTTCTGGCACCAAATCGTTGAGCATAAGACGCGTTTGCTCCCATCCGGTAATGAGTGCATTGGGATCGGTAGGCAGTACCTGAATGACACCTTTGCTCCCATGTACTTGCGTGAGGAGGCCGCGTTTTTCCAGTCGTGTCAATAAATCATAGCCATTGGTTCTGGTGACGCCAGCCCTGCTCGCAATGGCGGTAACTGATGATGCTCCCAGTTCCAGTGCGGCCATATAAAAGCGTTGTTCTTTTTCGTCTAGACCAATTGCGGCAAGTTTGTCACTTATAGCATTCATATCATATCCGTTATTTTGTTGTCGATATATTTCGACAGTAATAATATTACTAAAACCCTTTGTTAGTATAGTAATTTTGAATTTATTTTAAATTTTAAAATTAAATGTCAAAAAATATTGACGTAGAATTGGTGCTACTTTATATTCGCAAGCATATAGTTTTTTTCTGAAATTTCCGAGAAGGTTGTGATGATGAAGCGAATAATTGTAGCGTCTACTATTGCATTATCTGTATTTGCAACGAATGCATCTGCCGAGCCATTGAAAATTGGTGCAATTTTGCCATTGAGCGGATCGAATGCGCAGTTTGGTGCAAATGCGCGTAATGGTATGGACATGGCATTGGCAGAAATTAATGCCAAGCGTGCAGATTCAGACAAAGTCGAAGTTATTTATGCCGATGTACCAGCGCCTAATGCAGCAGCATCGGCAGTACAACGACTGGTTAGTCAAAACAAGGTGTCTGGCATGATTGGCGCATTTGTCAGTTCCGTCACATTGGCAGCATCTGAGGCGACAGAACGTCTTGGTATTCCAATGATTACGCATTCGTTTGCAGATCAGGTAACAGATCGCGGTTATAAATATATTTTCCAGGTTTCACCAAAGGCATCTACTTTTGGCGAGAAACAATTGGGTTATGCACTTGAAATGGCGAAATTGTCCGGAGAAAAACTGGACAAAATTGCCATTTTCTATGAAGACACCGCATATGGAACAGCGCAGGCAGAAGGGATAAGGAAAGCAGCACAGAAAGCCGGTGTGAAATTGGTGATTGACGATGCATATCCATTGGGGATTACAGATGTTTCACCATTGATTAATAAATTGCGCCGTTCCGATGCACAACTGGTTTTCCCAATTTCCTATTTTAATGATGCCATTCTTATTATCCGGGCAATGAAACAGCAAAAAATCGACTTGCCGATTGTCGGTGGTGCTGCCGGTTATATTATTCCTGACTTCCAAAAGGCGTTGGGTAAAGATGTGAATGACGTGTTTTCTATTGCACCTGCAAACTATGATGCCATTCCGGAACTGGCCGCAAAATACAAAGCCAAATATGGCACATTCATGACACATGAAGCCATTATGTATGGCGCAGCTCTGGAACATATGGTTGTTGCTGCTACAAAAGCAAAAACAACCAATCCTGAAAAATTGCGTGATGCGGTTGCCGGTTTGAAATACTGCGAAGGATTTTCGAAAGGTATTCCTGGTGGATGCACTGCCTTTGATGCAAAAGGTTTGTCTTCAACAGCTTATCCGACTTTTGTGCAATGGCATGGTACAGAACTTGTCACTGTATATCCAAAATCCGATGCGACAGCACCAGCGCACTGGCGCGGTAAAGATATCAAATAATCGGTATTCATAGTTTGGGAATATACATGAGTGCATTTTTGCAATCCCTAGTGGATGGGATTCTGATTGGTGGGGTCTACGGAGTTATTTCCGTAGGGCTTTCTTTGGTCTTTGGCGTGTTGCGGATAGTCAATTTTGCACAAGCTGAATTTTTAATGATAGGAATGTATGCAGCCTGGTTTGCATCTACCCATTTTGGTCTGGATCCCATTCTGGGCGCTTTCTTATCACTTGCTGCAGGTTTTTCTCTGGGATTTTTATGTCACTGGTTTCTTGTCAGTAAAGTCATTGATGCACCACATGTAGCGCAGATATTTTTGACAGTGGGTTTGTTGGCCGTTCTGGAGAATGGGGCATTGATGTTATTTGGTGCCGATTTCAGAACAGTTGTCACCCCATATCAAATGAGTGCGTTGGAAATCGGGCCATTATTTATTTCGGTGCCGTATCTGATTGCATTCTCGATGGCTATTATTGTCTGTCTTTTGCTGTGGTTGTTACTGACAAAAACATGGATTGGCAGAGCAATCCGGGCTACTTCTCAAAATGCAATGGCTGCAACGTTGTTTGGTATTGATACAAAAGTTGTCTATGCCATTGCTTTTGGTTTAGGTACGGGATTAACGGCATTTGGTGGTGGCATTATTCTGCCGTATTCATCGGTGAGTCCGACGGCAGGTGCACAGTTTGTGACATTGATGTTCACAGTTGTTGTGCTGGGTGGATTAGGTAGTGTGATGGGTGCATTAGTGGGCGGTCTTGTCGTTGGCATTGTGCAGTCGTTATCCGCACTAGTGATGCCGATTCAGATGCAAAACCTTGTGCTGTTCGTATTCTTTATTATTTTGCTTGCATTTAAGCCACAAGGACTTCTTGGATCTAGAAAATGAAAAATTCACTTATCATCATTTTTTCGATTGCCGCATTGTGTCTGATATTGGGTTTATTGCTTGATCCATCTGGATACGCTGTCAGAGTAATCTGTTTAATCTTGCTGGCGGCGTCTTTAGGGCAATGCTGGAATATTGTCGGTGGATTGGCCAATCAGATTTCATTGGGGCATGCTGCCTTTTTTGGTATCGGGGCATACACAACGACAATTCTGCAAATCCGTTTTGGAATTTCGCCATGGATCGGCATGCCTGTTGCCATTGTATTGGCATCATTGGCGGCATTGTTGATTTCCTTACCGACTATGCGGCTTAAAGGGTCTTATTATGCCTTGGCAACTTTGGCATTCGGAGAAGCATGTAACATCATTGCAACGTCGATGTCGAAAATTACAGGTGGACCACAAGGCGTGTCGATTCCTTTCATTGGCGACTCTTGGGCAATGATGCAATTCCGTCATCCTGGTAGCTATATTCCTTTGTTTGTTGCTTTCTTTGTATTGGTATGTCTGGTCTATGTCACCATGTCTGGTGGACGGTTTGGTTATTTTCTGCGGGCAATCCGTGAGGATGAGAATGCTGCGGAAATGTCCGGTGTCAATACACTCAAAGTCAAGTTAATCGGTAGCATGGTCTCTGCTTCATTGACGGCCATTGCCGGTATATTGTTTGCACAATTTGTCTTCTTTTTTGATCCTGGTAGTGTCTTTAGTTTGACAGGGATCTCGATTCGCGCTGCATTAATTGCCATTGTCGGCGGTGTTGGTCTGATGGCAGGCCCTATTTTAGGAGCAATATTTGTTGTGCTTGTCGAAGAAATACTGAATGCCTATTTTTCTAATCAAGCTGCGGGCGTTGCACCATTTATTTTTGGTGTTGTATTGATCGCTATTGTGTTAGTCAGGCCTAAGGGGATTGCCTCGTTTTTTCAATTCAAATCCAAGAGCGGAGGGCAGTAATGGAACAATTACGCGCTTGCGGCCTAACGGTTAAGTTTGGTGGACTAACAGCAGTAAATGATGTGAGTTTTACGCTCAACAAGGGGGAAATTGTCGGTCTAATCGGGCCCAATGGGGCCGGTAAAACGACCTTGTTTAGTTCGTTGGTTGGTCTGCAACGTTTATCTTCGGGTGAGATTTATCTCGAAGGAAAACGCATCGATGGTAAACGACCACATGTCATTGCAAAAGCCGGGATGACAAAAACATTCCAGAATACGGCGTTATTTCCAGGCATGTCATTGTTGGATAATGTGATGACTGCTGCATTGTTGCGCAACAATGTGGACGAAGCCAAAAAATTGGCACTGCTTTGTATTGAACAAGTTGGTCTGGGAAATGTCGCGCTGATGAATGTTGATGATATGACATTCCCGCAAAAGGCATTGGGAGAAGTAGCTCGTGCATTGGCAATCAAGCCAAAAATTTTATTGTTGGATGAAGTGATGGCTGCATTGACTCCGCTTGAGATGGATCAGGTGATGGGTACATTGAGAACGTTGCGTAATAGAACCGGATTAACAATGATTGTGGTGGAGCATCACATGCGGGCCATCATGCGATTAAGCGAGCGTTTACTTGTGTTAAATTTTGGGCAGTTGATTGCTGATGGTACGCCAGAAAAAGTCTCCGGAGATAAACGTGTGATCGAGGCATATTTAGGGAGCGAACATGCTCAAATTGA
>JAATFN010000320.1 GCA_015655165.1 Betaproteobacteria bacterium
CCGGCGCGCCGGAGATCCGGAAGCCGCGAACCGCACCGAGGTTTGGAATGCCGCGCTTTTCTAATTCGGCGAGCAAATCGTAGGCGTGAGTCGGCACGCCGACCAGAAACGTCGCGCCGGTCTCGATGACGCGATCTGCCAAACTTCCCGATCGCGGCAAATCGTGGACGACGAATTCGCCACCGACGGCAAACGTCATGATCATCGATCCGAGCCCGAGATTGTGGCTCAGGGGGCTGATCGAATAGACGACCGATGTGTCGTCGAGTTGCCAATCCGACGCAATCGCCAGCGCGTTCGCGAGCAGCGTATTATCGCTATGCATCACGCCTTTCGGAATCCCGGTTGTCCCTGACGTAAAAGCGAGGTAAACGACAGTGTTGGGATCCACTTTTGGCACATCCAATTCGACCGTTGGCAGGTATCATCAAGATAAAACCGGTTCTTTACTACTTCCCTTGGAGGGGGATAAATATACGTTGCCGTCAGTGATTTTTTTTAATGCCGATGACAACGAATTTACCTATGGTCGTGCAGCACTCGATGCTTATCTGGCAGGGTATGAGGGCCGTCTGATGCGCTCTCTTAAAAGTCTGTTAGGCTCGGGGGCAATCGATGGCCAGACTGAAGTCGGGGGAAGGGCGCTACCATTTCGCGGTTTGCTCACGCAATTTATCGGGGAGTTAAAGCGGCGGGCCGAACAGGCATCAGGGGAGGTATTCTCTAATGTGGTCTTGGGTAGACCTGTACATTTTGTCGATGATAATCCCCAAGCTGATCAACTGGCACAGGACACGTTGGCCGACATTGCACGCAATGTGGGTTTTAGCCATATTGAGTTCCAGTATGAACCGATTGCTGCCGCCTTTGATTACGAATCGCGTATTACAAAGGAAGAGTTGGTATTGATTGCCGATATTGGTGGTGGTACGTCGGACTTTTCTGTGGTGCGACTGTCACCCGAGCGGGCAAAGCAAGTCGAACGCCGTGATGATATTTTGGCTAATGGTGGTATCCATATCGGTGGTACCGATTTCGATAAATATCTGAGTCTGTCTTCAGTGATGCCGCTGCTAGGGTATGGCACACGTTTGAACAGCAGTAGCGAGGTACCTTCCAGCTATTATTTTAATCTGGCAACCTGGCATACGATTAATAAACTGTATACCCGTAAAGTCTGGCAACAACTTCAAGATGTCAGTCGTGAAGTCAAAGAGAAAGATAAATTCGCACGGTTACTTGATTTGATCGAGCAACGTTGCGGACATTGGCTTGCAATGCAGGTCGAAGCCGGCAAGATCGCTCTGTCGGCCAATGAGATTGCACAGTTGGACTTACAGCGCTTGCAGCCGTCCGAAATTATCGCATTACATCGGGAAAATTTTGATCTCAGTATCACCCATTTGATTACATCGGTTGAAAATAAAGTGAGTGCAATGTTAAAGGACGCAGATTTAAAGCCCGCAGATATTGATACCGTATTTTTTACCGGTGGATCGAGTGGCGTACATTTGTTGCGACATCAAATTGGCAGGCTTGTGCCCGATGCACGCCATATCGAGGGAAATTTATTTGGTAGTATCGGTAGTGGTCTGGCTATTGACACAGCAAGAAAATTTGGCCCATAGTTACCGTCGAGTAAAATAGTAGGCCCGTGTTCGTCGATGAAAGCATTGATAGACAAGATGGATGGATAAAAAAATAGCAGAGTGATTGACTCTGCTATTTTTTATCATGGTGCCTGTCATGTTCCAGACAATTAATTTTGCACAGCCTTAAGTTGGCGCCCCAACAGAAATACCGCGATAGCAGCTATGGTAGCCGGGATGGCGAGTAAATTCAGAATGCCCGACATACCCAAATTCAAGGACATCAGCCAGCCTCCAATAATGGAGCCTAGAATAGAACCAAAGCGTCCTGCCGCATTTGCCCAACTCACACCTGTTGCACGGCAATTAGTCGGATAAACGGTTGATGTATAGGCATTCATACCGACCTGGGTTCCACTAATGCAGACACCAACACCAAAAATACAAATAACCAGTAACGTGATACTACTTACACTGGAACTTGTTCCGCAAAGCACAACAAAAATGGCACCCAGTACGTAAGCGATAGACAGAATACGGCTGGCGCCAATTTTATCCATTAATAAGCCAAGTGCAATTGCTCCCACGGTACCACCAATTTGAAATACTGAGGTGACAAGCGATGCTTTTTGCAAAGAAGCACCGGTATTGGTCAGCAAAGTTGGTAGCCAGCTTGAAATCAGATAGATAATCATGAAACTCATGAAAAATGCTATCCAGATCAACGCTGTAGAAAATGCAAATTTCTGATTGAACAAATCCTTGACACTCGTATTGTTACGTTCGTCAGCACTCGCAACCAATTGCGGTAATGTTTGCATAGCTGGTGCAATGCGGCGCATGGCTTTTTGTATCTGTGCGGTAGGACGTTTTTTAAGCACCATGAAACGTAATGACTCTGGTAACAACGAGATCAAAAAAGGCACCATCAGTAACGGCAGGATACCGCCAATGGCTAAAATGCCATGCCAATTAAGCACTTCAAGGAGTTGTGCTGACACAATACCGCCTAAGGCCGACCCCAATGTAAATCCGCAAAACATTGTCGTGACCAATGTCGCACGACGTTTGGTTGGTGAATACTCGGATGTAATGGTAATTGCATTAGGCATGGCACCACCTAGACCCAAGCCGGTAATGAATCGTAGAATCACCAATGTGGTGATATCGGGAGACAAGGCGGAGACAAGACTGGCTAACCCGAAAATCAATACAGAACCGATCAGAATGGGCTTGCGGCCAATGCGGTCGGCCAAGGGGCCAAAGATCAGTGCTCCAGACATTAATCCGAAAAGACCGGCACCAAAAAGCGGTGCAAGCGCTGTTGGTTGTAATCCCCATTGTGCTTTTAATGCCGGCGCTATGAAGCCAATTGCAGCCGTATCAAAGCCATCGATGGCAACAACAATAAAACATAAAATCAGGACTGAACGTTGTACTGCTGAAAACGGAATGTGATCGATAAATTGTTGCACATCCATAGATGATTGCTTGTTGGCCATCATATTCTCCTCTAACACTGTTTGGAGCATCTGCATCTTCCTATTCCCGTTGGAATAGGAAGGCAGTGCTGTTTTTTTTAATTTATTTGTTTATTTTTTTTATTTCACATTGACAGTGATTGGTGTCAATCCATCTATATTGGCCACCATCACATCGCCAGGAACAACAGCGCCGACACCATCTGGGGTACCTGTAAAAATCAGGTCGCCGGCTTTTAATTCAAACAAAGTCGACAGATTTGCGATGACTTCCGACACAGACCAGATCAGATGGGTGACATTGCTTTGCTGAACAGTCTTGCCATTGACTGTGAGGTGAATGTCGCCGCCATTCAATTCACCGGTTGTTTGAATAGGATGGATGAGGCCTACCGGCGCAGAATAGTCAAATGCCTTGCCGATTTCCCAAGGACGACCTTGTTCACGCATTTTGATTTGCAAGTCGCGACGCGTCATATCCAGACCAACCGCATAGCCAAAAATATGTTGTGCAGCATCAGCCACCGAAATATCCTTGCCCCCCTTACCGATAGCAACAACCAATTCGATTTCGTAATGGTAATTTTTTGTCAGTGGCGGATAGGGAATACTTACCGCTTTTCCGACAGGTACGGGAACAACAGATTCTGGATCATTCGGCTTGCAAAAGAAAAACGGTGGATCACGATCAGGATCAAAGCCCATTTCGCGTGCATGTGCTGCATAATTTCTACCGACGCAATAGACGCGACGAACAGGAAAGTCATCCTTGCTTTGTGCAACTGGTAAAGCGACGACAGTAACAGGATCAAATACAAAAGACATGAAGATTTCCTTCAAATAGATGATGGACGTGGTGCATCGGGTTGGTTTTTCGGGGCTGCCAGATCAAAGGCAGCAATTTTTGCACATGCTGCATC
>JAATFN010000073.1 GCA_015655165.1 Betaproteobacteria bacterium
AACCAAACGCATGGCTGAACAATTGACGGAATTTTTAAGCGACAACGGCATCAAAGTGCGTTACCTGCATAGCGACATCGATACGGTCGAACGTGTCGAGATTTTGCGTGATTTGCGTCTGGGCGTATTCGATGTATTGGTCGGTATCAACTTGTTGCGCGAAGGTCTCGATATTCCCGAAGTATCGCTCGTGGCCATCCTGGATGCGGATAAAGAAGGTTTCTTGCGTTCAGAACGCAGTCTGATCCAGACCATCGGTCGTGCAGCACGTAACTTGAACGGCATGGCAATTCTGTATGGCGACAAAATCACCGATTCAATGCGAAAAGCGATTGATGAAACAGAACGGCGCCGTGCCAAGCAAATTGCTTTTAATGCGGCCAACGGTATTACACCACAAGGCATCAAAAAAGAAATCCGTGAATTGATCGATGGTGTGTATAGTCCGCAAGAAGCACGTGAAGAGCTGGCACAAGCAAAACAAACCGCCAACTACGAAGCGATGTCAGAAAAGCAGATCAGCAAAGAAATCAAGTCGCTGGAGAAGAAGATGACTGAACATGCAAAAAATCTGGAGTTCGAAAAAGCGGCACAAGTACGCGACCAGTTGCATCAGTTAAAAGCCCAGCTGTTTGGTGCGCCCGGTATTGATACGCCACCGGCATAACCCGGCGACAACACCACTTCGCCAATAACGAACCATTTGCACAAACCGACCATGTCCTATCCGATTCCAGCACAGATTCTTCAACAGCGCGATGCGGCGCATCCTTCGTGGCATACCATTCTGACATCCGGGTTGCATGCTGTTAACAACGCCAATCCGGATTATTTGACGACACTGGCAAACGATGATTATCTTCCCACAGGCAACCGTCTGTTTGCCGCATTCATGCAGCCACTTGAACGCATTCGTTATGTCTTGGTCGGTGAAGGTCCTTACCCGCGTGCAGCAAGTGCTACAGGCGTTTGTTTCATGGATGGTGCCGTTGGCACCCTCTGGTCGGATAAAGGTCTGTCCAAGCCTGTTAACCGGGCTACGTCGTTACGTAATTTCATCAAGATGCTGCTGGTAGCCGACGGCCAGATCGCGGCAACCAACACCGGTGCGGATGCGCTGCAAGCTATTGCGGCAAAGGCATTGGCCTCACCACAACAGACAATACAAACACTGGGCGAATTGCAAGACAAGCTGCATATGAACGGTTTCTTGCTGTTAAATGCCAGTCTGGTGTTTCGCAAACATGTACCACCTGTGCAAGATGCCAGAGCCTGGAAAGCGTTTCTGGAAGTTGTTCTGGATGCGTTGCTGGCAAATGCAACAGCACGGCAAGTCCCCCCTGCGACGCTGGTTTTGTGGGGGAAAATCGCCGAATTGCTGCAGTCCCTGCCTGCAACGAAACACTTTATCCAGGCTGTCGCAGAGCACCCTTACAATCTGTCTTTTATTCAACATCAAGGTATGCAAGAGCTTTTTGCACCAATGCAGCTATTAACGCGTACAGTGCAGACTGACTAACCTGCCATCAATGCTCTTCCCAGCCATCTTCGTCCAATGCAGATCCACCCTTAGGTAATTTATTGGCTTGCACGGCCTTGGGAATCAACTTGGGGTTCGCGCTTTTTTTAGGACGAGGCGCTTCGGGCAACGGGGCAGATTTTTCCGTATACGGCGTTGTCTCTTCAAAAGAGCCAGCCTCTTGCCCTGTTAAGCCATGATCATCAAGTTTGAATACACCCACTGTTTTTGCCAGGCTACTTGCCTGCTCTTGCAATGAACTGGCTGCTGCTGCAGCTTCTTCGACAAGGGCAGCATTTTGTTGGGTCATCTGGTCCATCTCGTTAATCGAACGACCAATGTCTTCAATACCGGCACTTTGCTCCTGACTCGCAGCACTAATTTCACCCACAATATCGGTCACACTTCTTACACTGGCGACTACTTCAGCCATGGTGTCACCGGCTTTTTTAACCAGCTTGCTGCCTGCATCGACTTCATTGGCAGAATCATCAATCAAATCCTTGATTTCTTTCGCAGCTGTTGCAGAGCGCTGTGCCAGACTACGTACTTCAGAGGCGACAACGGCAAATCCCCTACCCTGCTCACCGGCACGCGCGGCTTCGACTGCCGCATTCAGTGCCAGAATATTTGTCTGGAAAGCAATGCCGTCAATCACACTGATAATTTCGACAATCTTGTGTGATGAAGTACTAATCGACTCCATCGTATCAACAACCTGCCCCACGACCTGTCCGCCCTGACTGGCAACCTCCGATGCAGACACAGCCAACTGGTTTGCCTGACGTGCATTATCGGCATTCTGACGTACTGTCGATGTGAGTTGTTCCATCGCTGTACTGGTTTTTTCCAGTGATGATGCCTGATGCTCGGTGCGATTCGATAAATCTATGTTGCCTGCGGCAATTTCCGCAGACGCGGTTTTCACCGAATCACTGGCACTACGAATCTCTTTTAATATCGCAGAAATTTTATCGACAAAACTGTTAAACGCTTCTGCGATTTGTGCCAGCTCATCCTTGCCAGCCAAAGACAAACGACGGGTTAAATCACCTTCACCCGATACAATATCTTTCATTGCATCGCGGATTTTAAGCAATCGCCGCGTCATGCTGCCAATACTCAAGGACAATATAAAACCCGCAAAAAAAATCGCCACCAATGACGTGACTACAGACATCTTCAACGCACGCCAGACAGGGCCTGTGGCCTCTTCATAATCGACAGCCACAACAAGAAACCAGTCGGTTCCGGTAATTTTTCGGATATAGAGCAACTCCGTTTTACCTTCGATTTGCAACGTTGTCGCCGATGCACTGGATGCAAGTGCAATAATGTCTTTCATCTCCAGAGAATTGATCAAGGTACCGATTTGTTTTAATTCCCAATCACGATTGGGGTGGGTAATGATCAATCCATCTTCATTAAAAATCAATCCGTAGCTGCTTGGTGTCGGTTTGATCTTTTTGACTGTCTCGACGATGTTCGACAATTGCATATCTGCGGCAACGACAGCAACTTCCCTTGTATTGTCAGCTTCAAATATCGCTTTGGCAAATGACACGATCAAGTTACCTGTGACCACATCGACATAAGGAGCCGTCAAAATGAATTCTTTTTTCCCGATAGCACTCTTGTACCAGGGACGCGATGTCGGATCAAATCCTGGCAAATCATACAGGGCAATAAAACGCTTGTCCGGATAACCGATATACGTATCATCAAATCCACCAGCATTTTTTGTATTGCTGATAAACGGTCTGGGATTGATTTCTTTTACGAAAGGAATCAGTGAGTTCAAGGAGATGTTTTTTTCACTGACCCACTGCTCGATATTGTCAGTATAGCTATTTGCCAATAAGCCAACTTGATGGTCCAACACTTCCATCGTATCGTTTCTGACATTCCAGATATTCGATGTTGTCAACACTATCATCGACAAAGCGACAATCATGACACTGATGACAATCAATTTTGTGCGTAAAGAAGACAACATGGAATTTCCCCTTGTATTCATCTGGGATCATCATTACTGTTTGGCAATAATCTGGCTTCCTGCTTCACAAATATAGCATCTAACAGGTAATTGAATCACCGGAATAAAAGGCAAACATCCACCTTAAAGGCTTCCGGAACCGCATATCGGAATCTGATTAAAACCACAGGATTAACCGCGCCAAGTCTTGGTGTAGAACTATTTATATGTAGGCAATATTGATAAAACACATCACACATACAACTGATATGGAAATTTTTCTGGCAACACAGAAAGCCGTTGTATTGATCGGGAAAGAGACATCTTTCCCACAAAAAAGAATTCCCGGATGAAAATGAATTTCATCCGGGAAAACATGTACAACGTGCGAGCGGAAATTAATTCAACTTCATTTTTCCAAGCAATTGATTCACATTAAATTTCATCATTGCGATATAACTTCCTGCAGGGCCATCAGGTTTGGATAAGGCATCTGCATATAACTTTCCACCAAGGCTGGTACCGGCTTCCTGATTGATTTGTTCGATCAAACGTGGAGAACTCATGTTTTCGACAAACACTGCCTTGATTTTATCCGCTTTGATTTGACGAATCAGATTGGCAACATCGCGTGCACTAGGCTCGCTGTCTGTTGATAAACCTTGTGGTGCCAGAAAACGGATCTGGTAACGTGCCCCAAAGTACTCGAATGCATCATGCGATGTAATCACACTACGTTTATTTTTCGGTATTTGTTTGAATTGCTCTTCGGCCCAATGATCCAGTTCTGTCAATTGTGCAATATAGGCAGCTGCATTGCGTTGATACGTGTCGGTACCTGCCGGATCCAGTTTGGACAATGCCGCTGCGATATTACGTGTGTAAATAATGACATTGCGCGGATCTTGCCATGCATGTGGATCAAGTTTGCCATGATCATGACCATGCCCGGCTTCATGTGAAGGCTCTTTTTCATGATGATGTGCGTGCTCATCGCCCT
>JAATFN010000442.1 GCA_015655165.1 Betaproteobacteria bacterium
AAAGCAGGGTGTGCCGATTGTGGACAAGGCGCTGTATGTGTCGCTTTTTTGTTATCCGCATGCACCGGTGTCAACCTTGCTCAAAGATTTGGCAGAAAATACGCAGCCCGTTGTTTGTATTGTGCCAGAAGGTGTGGCATCCGACTCTGTCACGGCTTTTTTCGGGCAAGCTGTGCCCGTTGGTACCAGCATTTCCAAGGGCAGTCTCACAGTGTATTGTCTGCCGTTTACAGATCAGGCCTCTTATGACACGTTGCTGTGGTCATGTGATATGAACTTTGTACGAGGAGAGGATTCATTTGTACGTGCACAATGGGCAGGCAAACCATTTGTATGGCAAATTTATGTGCAGGATCAAGATGCGCATATCATCAAACTGGATGCGTTTTTAACACGTTATACAGCAACGATGCCAGCAGATCTTGCAGAACGTGTGCGGGCTCTGTGGTATGTCTGGAATGCGGTCAAAACAGCGCATACAAGCCGATCTTATGCACAGACAATGTATACGGATCTGCAGCCGTGGCAGCCAATTGCACGCTCATGGCTAGGATATCTACTAAAAAATGGCGATCTGGCCACGAATATCCGGCGATTTGCGGAAAAAATCGGTTAAAATAGCGGGCTTTTGTTTTATCTCCGTGCTTGGGAATAACCGGTCTATATGTACGACGGCGTCTGCAAGCAAAGTAGATGAGCTACATATTCAACATACGTTTCGATATATTTTATGAAAACAGCACAAGAAATCCGCGTAGGTAACGTTGTCATGATCGGCACCGAGCCAATGGTTGTTCTGAAAACCGAATACACCAAGTCTGGCCGTAATGCATCCGTTTGCAAAATGAAGATGAAAAACCTGTTAACAGGACAGGGTCTGGAATCTGTTTACCGTTCCGATGACAAATTCGAAGTGGTTGTTCTGGAGAAAAAAGAGGTTACTTACTCTTACTTTGCAGACCCTTTGTATGTGTTTATGGATACAGAGTACAACCAGTATGAAATCGAAGCAGAAAACATGGGCGATGCATTGAACTACCTGCAAGATGGTATGACATGTGAAGCGGTGTTTTATAACGAAAAAGCGATTTCTGTCGAATTGCCGACCACAATCGTTCGTGAAGTGATTTACACAGAACCGGCAGTCAAAGGTGATACATCAGGTAAAGTCTTGAAACCGGCTAAAATTGCAACCGGCTTTTCCATTCCTGTACCATTGTTTGTCGATCAAGGCGACAAGATCGAAATCGATACGCGTACCGGCGAATATAAGAGTCGCGCCAAGTAATGCTGTCGATATGTGTAAAAAAGCACTGCATGTTTGCAGTGCTTTTTTTTGCCTTCAATAATTGTAGGATGAGGCTGGTATAGAGATTGGATAGTCTTAACCTTCGCGCAAATCTGCCATGACTTCGGCAAATGCTTCGGTACCGCGTTGTGCATCAACGACGATACGGCCTTCACGCAGCAGTATCAGGCGGTCGGCCAGCGCAGCCTCACGTCGTAAATGTGTGGCAATCAATACGGTTTTATGATGCACATTGTCGGCAAGACATGTCAGGACATCATTGGCTGTTTGTGTATCCAAACCTTCGGTTGGCTCATCCAGTACCCAGAATTGCGGCTGTGCTAAAAACAGGCGGGCTAATGCCAGTCGCCGCGACTGGCCACCGGACAAGCCCATCCCGCCTTCACCTAATGGCGTATCCAGTCCCAGGCGGCTGTTTGCTATATCTTCTTGTAGGCCTGCAAGAGCGAGTACTTGCCATAGTGCTGCATCAGTCACCGGCAGATGCGCCAGATTGAGATTGCCGCGTACGGTATCTTGAAACAATTCAGTGTGTTGCGGTAACCAGCACATTGCCGTGCTATGCAGTTGTCCTTGTTGTGCGGTTAATTCACCGGTGACCAACGCCAGTAATGTCGATTTACCACAGCCACTTGGCCCTACAATGGCGACATGTTCACCAGATTTGATGTCAAGCGTAATGTGTTTTAATACATCATGAGAAGGGGATGCGTGCGGTAGTGGTGTATAGCTAAAGCAGATATCGGACAGATGCAATGCGCTTGTCGTACTTGTGCGGCTAGTGAATTCGGATGCCGGATGATCTGTTGGTTCGGATGCGCTGGATAAACGCGGTGCCAGTCGTCTGGCTGCAACCCATGTTTTACCCACTTCCAGTGCGCCCAGACGTATTGCGGCAAATGCTTCGCAGACCGACCAGATCAGTAAAATGGTAAAGGCTGCACCTGCAGCACTGACAATACCCGATTGCATGAGCCAGGCGGCAACAACAAGCGCTACTGCAAGTGTCATGCTCTGGAATATGCCAAACGCCCAGCCACCGGCAACTTCGACACGGTTAACAGCCAAGTCGGCGCGGTGCAGACGTGCATCGGCTGCCATCAATATATCTTGCTGGTGTGCGAGTTGGCCGGCCATGATCAGATCGGTTTGTCCGGCAACAAGATCAACGGCCCGTGCGCGTAATTGTTCGACTGCATGCATGGTACGTGCCGATGCGATCGCACTGCGACGGGCAATCATCCAGCCGATACCAAGACCGGTGACTGTCATGACAACAAATACACCGATGCCCATCCACAGGTTGACTACGACAGATAATCCGAAGCCGACGATGAATGCTGTTAATACGGCAGCACTTGCGGGCACAAGAATTCTGAGATACATCGCTTGCAACGCATCCAGGTCGCGTGTCAGACGAAACAGGATTCTGGCCGGGCGCAACTGTAATTGTTTTAATGCCTGAGGTCTTGACCAGCCTAAAAAGAGTTTTTCCCGTAACTGGATCAAGACGGTAAATGTCGCATCATGTGTCATGAGACGCTCTGCATAGCGCGATGCTGTGCGGCCAATAGCAAGTAGACGAATACCGGCGGATGGCATGAATACATCAAATATTATCGCTGTACCGGCACTTAAGCCTGCAATATAGGTTGCAGTAATAAACCAACCTGATACCCCCAGCAAGATACTGCCCATTAATGCCGTGCAGGCCGACAATAAACACCCCAGCAAAAGACGACGGGGGTTCGATGCAATGAATAATTGTAATACTTCACGCCATGCCTGGTTACGGCCATGATTGACTGTAGATGCGTTTTTTTTCATGCTGCAGCCACTTCCATGTCGGTGTTGGTGATGTTAATTGTCCTGTCCATTTGTGCCAGCAATACCGGGTCATGCGTGGCAATGATGACTGTTTTATGACGGGAGATGATTTTGATTGCACGGATGACTTGCTGTGCTGTTTCGTAGTCAAGATGTGCTGTCGGTTCGTCCAGAATGATCAAGCCGGCGTGTGCTTGCACTGCCAGGCGCACTAAAGCAAGACGCGCGACTTCTCCACCTGACAATCCCAAGCCACCTTCACCCAGAACATGCGTCGGGAGTTTGTGGATGACCTGATCCATGCCTGTGGCACGTAAACTGTCTGTGATCGATGTCATGTCTGTCACCGCTCGTCCAAGAAACAGATTGGCATGGACAGAACCTGTAAAGATGTGGGGTTGCTGCCCCATCCATGCGATTTGACTGCGTAATTGCTGTGCATTTGTGTGGTCCATTGGTATACCGTTTAACCGGATGCTCCCATGGTTTGCGGCAACTAGCCCTGCAATTAATGCTAAGAGAATACTTTTCCCGCTACCACTTGCACCCGTTAATGCAATATGTTCGCCCGCAGCAATAGACAGGTTGAAATGGGTAAAGACGGGAGCTTCACCGTCATGTGCAAACGACAGGTCATCAATGTTGATGGCAATCGCCGTAGCGTGTTTTTGCGTATGCACAACTGCCGATGTGGCTGTTTCTTGCGCGGTATTGTCGACAATAAAAGAGGAAGGTTGACTGAGTTTGGCGATGTTGTTCATGGCGGCAATACCGCTGGCACGGTCGTGCCATGCCGCAGATAATTCACGCAATGGTTCGAAAAATGCCGGGGCCAGCAATAAAATGAACAGGCCTTGACCCATAGTGAGCTGGTGCCCCCAGGCGCCAAATGGCAGATTACCTAAAAAATGAAAGCCAACGTAGACCGCGACCATGGCGACGCCCAGTGCGGAGAACAATTCCAGTACCGCCGACGAAAGAAACGCGATACGCAACACGGTCATGGTGCGTTGTTTCAAGGATTCACCACTGCTACGGACATGTGCTGTTGTCGCAGCAATGGCACCCATTGCACGCAAAGTCGACAAACCACGCAAACGGTCCAGCAAAAAGCCGTTCATCTGTCCCATTTCTACCATTTGTTTTTCGCTGACAGCTTGTGCACGCCATCCGACAATGGCCATAAACAGCGGAATCAATGGTGCGCTAATGATCAGAATCAATGCGGCAACCCAGGATTGCCAGGCGACGACGGCAACAATGGCCAAAGGTGCCGTCATGACGCGCCATTGCGCAGACTGGTAGCG
>JAATFN010000040.1 GCA_015655165.1 Betaproteobacteria bacterium
ATATCGATGCCGAACTGATTTTAATGTGTCAGCGCCTGTGTGATGATTTGGGACTGGAAAACATCCGTCTGGAATTGAATTCGATCGGTAATGCAGACGAGCGTAACCGTCATCGTACCGATTTGATTGCCTATTTCGAGCAGCATGAGGATATTCTGGACGCCGAAGCCCGGCGCCGTCTGCATAGTAATCCGTTACGCATACTGGACACCAAAAATCCCGTGATGCAGGATATGGTGAACAAGGCGCCGCAATTACTGGATTATCTGGGGGATGACTCTCGTACACACTTTGAAGGTGTGCAAAAGATTTTGCAGCACAATAATATCCCGTTTACGATCAATCCACGTTTAGTGCGTGGTATGGATTATTATAATCGTACGGTATTCGAGTGGGTGACAGATCAACTTGGCTCGCAAGGTACAGTGTGTGGTGGTGGCCGCTATGATCCATTGGTTGAAATATTTGGTGGTAAACCAACACCTGCATGTGGTTTTGCGATGGGTGTAGAGCGTTTGCTGGAGCTGTTAAAAGCATCTGGTGAACACTATGCGCCGAATCAGTGCGATGTCTATTTGCTCCATCAAGGCGAGCAGGCGCAACTGCAGTCATTTGTTCTGGCGGAACGTTTACGCGGTGCGGGACTGGATGTTGTGTTACATTGCGCATCTACGAATGCTGGTAGCAGTTTTAAGGCACAAATGAAACGTGCCGACAGTAGCGGTGCAGCATTTGCAATTATTATCGGTGAAGATGAAATTGCACATGAGACGGTTGTGATTAAACACTTGCGTGCGACCGATATACAGAATAATCAGGAAACAGTGGCATTCGATGCAGTTGTCGATCGCGTGGTGGACATGATTGTCGATGATCATGGACACGATCATGACCATGATCACGGTCATGTGCATTACCATCCATAACAATTTTTTTAATTTTACTTACTTTAAGTTGGCAATTCATGGCATACGATCACGAAGAGCAGGAACAGTTAGAAACGATTAAGGCGTGGTGGCACAAGTACGGCAATCTTGTGACTTGGGCATTGGTTATTGTGTTGGCAGGGTTCGGAGGCTGGCAGATCTGGGGTAAATACCAGACTAAACAGGCAGAACAAGCTGCAGAATTGTTTGAACAGCAACAAAAGGCGGTAGAAGCAAAAGATAATCCCCGTATTTTACGGGTTGCATCGGATATTCAAGCACAATACGGTCGTACATCCTATGCCCAGATGAGTGCGTTGATTGCAGCCAAAGCTGCATTGGATGCCAACGATACGGCAACTGCTAAAAAGCAGTTCCAGTGGATATTGGATAATGCCAAGGATGACGAGTACAAGGCGATTGCAGCTGCCCGTTTGTCTGGTGTACTGTTAGATGAAAAAGCGTACGACGCGGCATTAACTGTGTTGAATGGCAAGTTTCCTGATGAGTTTGCAGGTGTGATTGCAGATCGCAAAGGTGATGTCCTGAGTGCCCAGAACAAGGTACAAGAAGCACGTGCGTCATTTGCACTGGCGCTGGAAAAGGCAACGCCACAAGATCCTGCACGCCAATTGATCCAGTTGAAACTGGATGCACTTGGTGGTGCCCCTGAGAAAAAAACGTCTTAATTGAGGTTCGGTGCATGGCGTTGTGCATCTGACGGTGAAAGAAGAATATGTCACGCGAATTAAAAATGAAATCTCCTCGTAAGCTGGTGTTGGTATTGGCAGGTTTGGGCATGGTTGCCGTGTTGTCAGGTTGCTCGCTGTTCTCAAGCGATAAGAAGGTGAATCCACCGGCGCCATTAGTTGAGTTCAAGCAAACGCTGGATGTGAAAAAAGCATGGTCGACATCTATTGGCAAAGCAGGGGCATTTATATTTACACCTGCTGTCGTTGCCGAAGATGTGTTTGCAGCATCGTCAGATGGTGCAGTTGTGCGCTTGAACGTGCATACCGGTCAACAAGTATGGCGTGTTGATGCCGGTACCAAGTTAACCGCCGGTGTGGGTACAGATGGTCAGACTGTCGCAGTCGTCGGCAGCAAAGGCACTTTGAAAGTGTTTGATGCGCAAGGGAAATTGCGCTGGGAAAAACAGGCTTCGAGTGAAGTTTTATCGGCCCCGGCTGTCGGCCAGGGCTTGGTGATCGTGCGCAGTATCGATAACCGTATTGCCGCCTATGATGCCGAGTCTGGCGAACGGCGCTGGGTAGCGCAGCGTAATGTGCCGGCACTGACTTTACGTACAGCACCGGGTATCGTACTGGTGCCGCAAATGGCCATTGTAGGATTGCCAGGGGGACGTTTGTCTGCATTGACCTTGAATAATGGTGGTCCGCGCTGGGAAGTGGCTGTTGGTGAGCCACGTGGTACAACAGAGTTGGAGCGCATTTCCGATGCATCCGGTATACCGGCTGTCATTGGCAACAACGTCTGTGCTGTTGCCTATCAGGGACGCATCGGTTGTTTTGATGTCCAAAGCGGCACACCAAGCTGGTTGAAGGAATTCTCCAGCGATGTTGGTGTGGGCGTTGATGATGGGCATGTGTATGGGGTTGATGAACAGGCACGCGTGTCCGGGTTCTCGCGAGATACTGGTGCATCATTATGGCGCAACGAGAAGTTGTCATATCGTCGCCTGTCGTCGCCAGTATCTATCGGGCATGCTGTCGCAGTTGGCGATTATCAAGGGTATATTCACTTCCTGTCGCAGGAAGATGGTGCATTTGTCGCACGTGTTGCAACCGATGGCAGTCAGGTATTGGGGACGCCGGTCATTGCAGGCAGTACGGCAATTTTTCAAACACAAGCAGGAACATTGGTCGCTTTGACGGCTGAATAATTAAAACATGAAGCCGGTAATAGCATTAGTAGGACGACCAAATGTCGGTAAATCGACGCTGTTTAACCGCTTGACACGCTCACGCGATGCACTCGTGGCAGATTTGCCCGGGTTAACGCGTGATCGCCATTATGGGGAGGGGCGTGTTGGCGAACGTCCGTTTTTAGTGATTGATACCGGTGGTTTTGAGCCGATTGCCAAAGAGGGTATCATGCACAAAATGGCTGGACAGACCAAACAAGCTGTCGTTGAAGCCGATATCGTGATTTTTATTGTAGATGGTCGTCAGGGTTTAACGCCGCATGACAAGACAATTACCGATTTTTTACGTAAATCAGGTAAATCTGTGTTGCTGGTTGTCAATAAATCCGAAGGGATGCGTTACACTGCGGTAACTGCAGATTTTTATGAGCTTGGCATGGGAGATCCTTATGTGATTTCTGCAGCTCACGGTGATGGTGTGGCTGATCTGGTTGAAGAAGCATTGGATATTGCTGCGGCAAATCAGCCTTTGGCTGACGAGGTAGACGTGAAAGTCGAGCGCGGCATTAAAATTGCTGTTGTCGGTCGTCCCAATGTGGGCAAGTCTACAATGATCAATACGTTGCTGGGCGAAGAGCGTGTTATTGCGTTTGATATGCCCGGTACAACACGCGACTCGATCGAAATTCCGTTCGAGCGTGATGGCAAACAGTACACATTGATTGATACGGCAGGTATCCGTCGTCGTGGCAAGGTGTTTGAAGCAATCGAGAAATTTTCGGTGGTAAAAACCTTGCAATCGATTTCCGAGGCCAATGTTGTGTTGTTGATGTTGGATGCGCAGCAGGATATTTCGGAGCAGGATGCACATATTGCAGGCTTTGTGCTGGAGTCAGGTCGTGCATTGGTCGTTGGTGTCAATAAATGGGATGGATTGGAGTCGCAGGCACGTGACGAGATCAAGATTGATCTCGAGCGCAAGTTGCACTTTTTGTCATTTGCCAAATTTCATTTTATTTCGGCATTGAAATCGACAGGGATTGGTCCGTTGATGAAATCGATCGATGCTGCCTATGCAGCAGCGATGTCGAATCTGACAACGCCGAAGTTGACGCGCGCACTGATTGAGGCTGTTGAACATCAGCAACCCCGCCGTAAAGGTTCAATTCGTCCTAAATTGCGTTATGCCCACCAAGGTGGCCAGAATCCACCGATCGTCGTTATCCACGGCAATGCGTTAGAAGGCGTCGAGGATAATTACAAACGTTATCTGGAGAAGCATTTCAGAGAAACTTTTTCGCTTGTTGGGACTCCACTTCGTATCGAGTTCCGATCGAGTAAAAATCCGTTCATTCGCGAAGAAAAATAAGCAACATAAATTTTTTGCGAAGTACGGAAAATCGTATAATTGCGGGTACTTGAAGTTTTTTAAAAAGGCTTCAGATATACAACAATTAATTTGTTCACAAACACTATAGTGGAGCAACCATGAGTAACAAAGGGCAACTGCTACAAGACCCATTTTTAAATGCTTTGAGAAAAGAGCACGTACCTGTATCAATCTATTTGGTCAACGGTATTAAATTGCAAGGTCATGTCGAATCATTCGATCAATATGTCGTTTTACTGCGTAATACAGTGACACAAATGGTGTATAAACATGCCATTTCAACAGTCGTCCCTGCGCGTGCTGTCAACTTGACTCTTGATGTCACTGAAGAAAAATAAGCATGGCATTAATCCTTGCTAGGAACTTTTTCATCAATATTAAACGCAAGTTGACGCTATGCGTGCCGCACTAGTCGGCTTGGACTTCGGTAAAAGTGATTTTGCTGCGAGTCTTGATGAGTTGTTTCTATTAGCAAAATCTGCAGGTGCAGAACCGGTAACGACGATTACAGGTAAACGCGCTAGTCCTGATGCCGCACTTTTTGTCGGCTCGGGAAAAGCAGAAGAGATTGCTGAGGCTGTTGCTGATTTACAGCTTGATATTGTCATTTTCAACCATGCTATATCACCTGCGCAGCAGCGTAACCTTGAGCGACTTTTAAAAGTCCGCGTATTAGATCGTACAAGCCTTATTCTGGATATATTTGCGCAACGTGCGCAAAGTCATGAAGGTAAGGTGCAAGTGGAGTTGGCGCAATTACAACATCTTTCTACGCGCCTAATTCGAGGCTGGACTCACTTGGAACGACAAAAGGGGGGTATCGGCTTGCGCGGCCCTGGGGAGACGCAACTTGAAACGGATCGCCGCTTGCTCGGCGTCCGTGTCAAGGCGTTACGGGGTTTATTAGAAAAATTGCGTCGCCAGCATGCGACGCAACGGCGTGCGCGGGGGCGCAATGCCACATTTTCAGTGTCACTGGTGGGATATACCAATGCTGGTAAATCCACCGTTTTCAACGCCTTAACGAAAGCAGGTACCTATGCGGCAGACCAACTGTTTGCCACATTGGATACCACTTCGCGTCGTGTTTACCTCGGCGAGTCAGGTCACGTCGTCATTTCCGATACAGTCGGGTTTATCCGCGAATTACCGCACCAACTGGTTGAAGCATTCCGTGCAACATTGGAAGAAACGATCCATGCCGATTTGCTGTTACATGTCGTGGATGCGGCAAGTCCCGTACGCATGGAGCAAATCGAGCAGGTCAATATGGTGCTAAAAGAAATCGGTGCCGATCATATCCCGCAAATACTTGTATGGAACAAGATTGACACGGTTGATCTTGAACCTGTCGTCGAATTAGACGAGTATGATAGAATTCATCGGGTTTTTATCAGTGCAAGAACAGGCGCTGGATTGGATTTACTAAGACAGGCCATAGCCGACGCGCTTGGTGCGTCGATTCTGGCGCGTAATGCAAGTCAGGCACAGGCTGCCGACTCTCAAGGGATGCAATCTTAAAACAGTGGTGATTGTATCTTCTTTATTCATTTTAATTAGTTAAACCGGATCGCAACGCATGCTTTCATTATTCAGAAAACTTGGTTTGAAATTTTCGTTGAATGACCCAGAGTGGGGTCGAGGTTCCCAGAACGAGAACCGTCCCAATTCGAATAACGACAATAACGGAAATAAAAGACCGAATGATGGTCCACCTGACCTGGATCAGTTGTGGAGAGATTTCAATTCCCGCATTAACCGTCTGCTCGGTGGTAAAAACGGCAAGGGCGGTAATGGCGGGAACGGCAATGGTGGTGATAAATTCAGTGGCAACAGCAAGGGTACGCGTGTTGGTGCCGGTGTTATTGCTGTTATTGTCGGGTTTTTGTGGCTGGCGAGTGGCTTTTTTATCGTACAAGAAGGCCAGACCGGTGTTGTCATGACATTTGGCCGCTATACCTATACAGCCATGCCTGGTTTTAACTGGCGCTGGCCTTACCCGATTCAAAAGCATGAAATCGTCAATATTTCCCAGGTGCGTACTGTGGAAGTCGGCTATCGCGGTAATGCAAAAAACAAGCAATTGAAAGAGGCGTTGATGTTAACTGATGATGAAAACATCATCGACATCCAGTTTGCAGTGCAATACCGGTTGAAAAATGCGTCTGAATGGCTGTTTAACAACAAGGATCAAGAAGAGATGGTCCGTCACGTAGCCGAGACGTCGATTCGTGAAGTTGTCGGTAGGAGCAAGATGGACTTTGTCTTGTATGAAGGACGTGAACAGGTGGCATTGGATGTGAACCAGTCTATGCAAACCATTCTGGATCATTACGTGTCCGGTGTACAAATTACCAATGTCACGATGCAAGGTGTCCAACCCCCAGAACAGGTACAAGCGGCATTTGATGATGCTGTTAAAGCAGGGCAGGATCGTGAACGTTTAAAAAACGAAGGTCAGGCTTATGCAAACGATGTCATCCCTAAGGCAAGTGGTGCCGCGTCCCGTCTGATCGAAGAGGCGAATGCCTATCGTGAAAGTGTCGTGGCCAATGCCGAAGGTGATGCATCACGCTTTAAACAGGTGCTCGAAGAGTATCGTAAAGCACCTGGTGTGACACGTGACCGTATGTATATGGAAACCATGCAAAAGATTTTCGAGAGCACAACAAAGGTCATGATTGATGCCAAGAGCGGCAGCAACTTGTTGTACTTGCCATTGGATAAGTTGATTCAGCAAACTGCGCCTGATGCCAACACAGCACGTCCAAGTGCTCCGGCAACTGGGCCTGCAGCAGCTACTGCTGCAGGTAATGAGGCAAATTATTCAGCAGATGCACAACGGGATCTGCGCATCAGAGATGCGCGTGATGGACGTGGCAGGGAGAATCGTTAATGAATCGTATATTTAGCATTGTTATTGCTGGCGCTATCATTTTATGGTTGGCGTCATCTGCGGTATTTGTAGTTGATCAGCGCCAGTCGGCAATTGTGTTTGCATTGGGTGAAGTTAAAAAAGTGATTAACGAACCTGGTTTGCATTTCAAGTTGCCGCCACCGTTCCAGAATATCATGTACGTTGACAAGCGTATCCAGACGCTCGATACGCCAGATGCCGATCGTTTCATTACGGCCGAGAAAAAGAACGTGTTGGTTGATTCGTTTGTAAAATGGCGTATTGTCGACCCACGCTTGTTCTTTGTGAGTTTTGGTGCCGACGAACGTCGTACACAAGACCGTTTGTCACAAATCGTGAAGGCTGCATTAAACGAAGAAATTACCAAACGTACTGTGCGTGAAGTGATTTCCGGTGAGCGTAGCAAGGTCATGAATGCGATTCAGCGCAAGGTTGAAAACGAAGCCAAGCAAATCGGTGTGGAAATTATTGATGTACGCTTGCGTCGTGTCGATTATGTCGATCAGATTAGTGTATCGGTGTTTGAACGAATGAAGTCCGAACGTGTGCGTGTAGCAAATGAATTGCGTTCGACAGGTGCTGCCGAATCCGAAAAAATTCGTGCGGATGCGGATCGTCAACGTGTGGTGATTTTGGCTGAAGCGTATCGCGAAGCTGAAAAAACACGCGGTCAGGGTGAAGCGAAAGCGACCCAGATTTATGGTGAGGCATTTGGCCAGAATCCGGAATTTTATAAATTCTATCGTAGTCTTGAGGCATATCGGGCAAGCTTTAAGAGCCGTAGTGATGTGATGGTGGTCGATCCTAACTCCGAGTTCTTCAAGTATTTCAAGAGTACAGGGAGCAAATAAACAAGCAGTCCATCCGTATTGACACAAGACAACAGAGGTGAGAATGGCATGGGTGCCCGTAAAGGTGTCTGTCCATTGTCACTTTTGTCTTGTTGAAAATGGTAAAATGCGCAGCTGTTCCGAGAGTGGGTCATGTGTGCTGGCACGATCCACATTCATCTAAAAATCCTAAGTAAACGTTTTATGCCTAACTGGCTTCTCCCTGAAAATATCGCTGATGTGTTGCCTTCCGAGGCACGCAAAATTGAAGAATTGCGCCGCCGTGTGCTGGACAACTTCAGTCTATATGGCTATGAAATGGTGATGCCACCATTGCTTGAGTACCTGGAGTCTTTATTGACCGGTGCCGGGCAGGATATGAATTTACGTACGTTCAAGCTGGTTGACCAGTTGTCCGGTCGTACAATGGGTATTCGTGCAGATATGACAACACAGGTCGCACGCATTGATGCGCATTTGTTAAACCGCGACTTTGTCACACGCCTTTGCTATGCGGGGAATGTCTTGCATACGCGTCCTTCGGGCTTGCATGCGAGCCGTGAATTGTTCCAGATTGGTGCGGAGATATATGGTCATGCCGGTTTGGAGGCCGATGCAGAGATTCAGGAGCTTGCATTGGCGTCATTGACCTTGGCCGGCATGACAGAAGTGCGTCTGAATTTGTGTCACGTCGGTGTATTGCGTGCCATTATTGCGGGGGATGCCGTGGCCTCAAGGCAGGAAGAGCAATTGTTCGCTTTGTTGGAAGCCAAGGATGTGCCAACGCTGAAAGAACTGACAAAAGACTATGCGCCTAACACGCGCACGGCCTTGCTGGCCTTGCCATCGCTGTATGGCGACATATCGATTATCGACCATGCAGAGGCTGTGCTGCCTGATTTGCCAGGCGTGAAACAGGCGTTGAAAGAATTGAAATCGCTGGCAAAATTGGCGGGAGAAGCTAATATTACGGTCGATCTGGCTGATTTACACGGGTATCATTATCATAGTGGCGTCATGTTTGCCGCTTATGTTCCCGGGCTGCCAAATGCGGTAGTACGAGGTGGTCGTTATGACCATGTTGGGGAAGCATTCGGGCGGGCAAGACCTGCTACCGGGTTTTCGATGGATTTGCGTGAACTGGCCCGATTAATGCCGGGTGCGCAGCGTAAAAGTGCGATTTGTGCTCCTTGGGGGACACAGGTAGGTCTGCGGGAAAAAATTGCAGAATTGAGACAGCGGGGGGAAATTGTTGTACAACTTCTCCCCGGTCATGAAAACGACCATGACGAATTCGATTGTGACCGCACAATGGAATTTGCTGATGGCAAATGGATTATCAAAAATTTAGGCTAGAGCCATGTCACAGAAAAGTAATGCAAAGAATGTAGTTGTCATCGGAACGCAGTGGGGTGATGAAGGCAAAGGCAAAATCGTCGATTGGTTAACAGATCACGCGCAAGGTGTTGTTCGTTTCCAGGGTGGGCACAACGCTGGGCATACACTGGTTATTGGTGGCCAGAAAACGGCATTGCAACTGATTCCGTCAGGTATCATGCGTGCCGGTGTTGCCTGCTACATCGGCAACGGGGTGGTATTGTCTGCGCCTGATTTGCTGCGCGAAATCGATAAACTGGAAGCGGCAGGCATCGAA
>JAATFN010000258.1 GCA_015655165.1 Betaproteobacteria bacterium
ATGGACATTCTCATACGTGAAGCGACCACCGACGATGCAGCACTGATTGCTGATTTAACCCGTAGTAGTTGGGCCAATCGTCCAAACTTCCTATCCAGTGCGCATCATGAAGAACCGCAACAAGTTGCAGAAGACTTACATTTAGGTGGGGGTTTTGTGCTCTTGTGTAATAATGAGCCCGCCGGCTCGGTACGCTGGAAACCATTGGATACAGAGATGGATGTCTGGGAAGTCTATCGTATGGGAGTCTCCCCTGCATTTCGTGGCGAGAGACTATCACAGCATTTGATGGAGGCTCTGATTCACCGTGCCTTGGTCGCAGATGTCGGAGAATTACGCTTGGCTATTCGCCCTGACCAAATTCAACTGGTCGATTTGTATGCGGCATTAGGGTTCGAGATTGCACCTGAACTCGACTATGCTCGCGATACCCCCCAAGAAGCGGCTCCAATTGTCATGCGCAGATGGATCAAAGCATAGTACAAAGCCGTTTACACGACTGAGATACATACAGGGAGCTGCAACTCCCTTTTTTATGCGGGACGCCAACTCACCTCCAGTGCTTCCTCATGTGCCATGCGCACAAGATACACAGCCACTACTTCTTCCAATTTTTTAAGCGTTCGGAGATCTTCGCTAGTTAAAGTCACTGCCAACTGGCCATCTTGTGCTTTCATCAGACACTGACCAATCGGCAATGAAACTTTACCGTATTGTTCGTCATAGCTGACATCTAATTTTTGATCCCAGTATTTACACAAACGGCGTATCAAACGACCGGGGTTGACCGAAGTAATTGCAGAAATAGAAGATGGCATTGATCATTACTCCAAAACAAACATCAATGGCACTACTATGCTCCCACAATAGTACCTCCTCAAGTCTTGGAATGTATCTCTAAGTATCATAATTTATCGCAGCCATTTTTTCTGTAATGACAAAAATACACTCACGTTGTCTTCTGTTTTCTGACGCATGGCATTTTATCGTTGTCTTTGATCGTCATACTATCTATGTATCCCACGCCATGATGGTTTGCGCTACGGTAAGAAGCACAATAATCCAGGCAGATCAACACCAACATGCACAATGACTTTCTGCAGACAGTTCAAGTTACATGTCATCATCTTGTCATCATATTTTCATATAGTGCACAGGCATTTTATATAGAGAAATTATGTTTATCCAAGCTTGCCAATCAGTTGCATTTCGATTAATGTACAAACGTTCAAACTTAATGATCATATGTTCATCACATAATAATGAGTCACTGGGATCGTCAAGATATGGCCTATTCAGCGGTGAGAGTCGCGCGGCTATATTATTTTCAAGGGATGACAACTGCTGCGATTGCCGAAGAGATCGGTACGTCACGGGCAACGGTGTCGCGTATGTTGTCATATGCGATGGAGCATGGCCTCGTTGAAATCCGCATTCACGATGTCGATGAGCAGTCCGGTTATCTGGAAAAGATATTACGCGACCATTACAAATTGAACGTCATCCAGGTTGTCCCGGCATCGGTGGCAGCAAACGACAAAGACATTTTGCAACGCGTTGCCACGCAAACAGCCGCGTACCTCAATACATTGATCACCCCCTCCTCTATTTTAGGTCTGGCATGGGGTAAAACGGTCGCCGCCATTGCAGATAATTTGATCCCCAAACAAGTCCACAATGTCGATGTAGTCCAGTTAAATGGCTCAGGTACAGGTGTCAATATCGTCAATGCCTTCGGAGAATCAATTGTGGCACGCTTTGCACAAAACTATGGTGCACGTGCACATAGCTTCCCGGTACCGGCATTTTTTGATTATGGGCAAACCCGTACTGCTTTATGGCGCGAGCGCAGTATCCAGTCTATTCGCATGATGCAAGACAAAGCATCGATCCTGGTCTTTAGTATCGGCGCAGAAAAAACAGGTAGTTATGTACACAATGGCGGGTATTTGACTGCCGACGATATGCAAGCGCTTCATCAGGACGGGGTCGTCGGGGATATCGCCACCGTCTTTTTCCGTAAAGATGGCAGTTGGCACGATGTGGCACTAAATGCCCGCAGCAGCGGCCCGGACCTTGACCGATTCCAACGGGCGGATCACTCTATATGCGTGGTATCAGGTCAAGGAAAAATTCCCGGCCTGCAAGCAGCATTATTAGGCGGCTTTATCAACGAATTGATTATTGACGAACCAACAGCACGACTCTTGGCAGAAAAAATCAACGCAGACAATCAACCACATTCTTCCAGAAGCAAACATCAACGCAGGATCATACAATGAAACACTCAGAATCTTACGACCTACTGGTCATTGGCGGCGGCATCAACGGCGCCGGTGTTGCAAGGGATGCAGCAGGCCGTGGTCTGGCTGTCGCCCTGTGCGAACAAGGCGATTTTGCAGGTGCAACATCATCGGCGAGTACAAAGTTGATTCATGGCGGCTTACGCTATCTGGAATACTATGAATTCCGTCTGGTTGCAGAAGCACTCCGTGAACGTGAACATCTGCTCAATATTGCACCACATATTGCCTGGCCATTGCGCTTTGTCATGCCTCATGTCAACAGTTTACGGCCACGCTGGATGATCCGTCTGGGGCTTTGGCTGTATGACCATATTGGCGGCCGTATTTCCTTACCACACTCCAAAGCCATCAAGCTCGCCGACATGTCCAAAAACAATCCGCTGCGTGCCGGACTGACAAATGGTTTCGCCTATTCCGATGCGTGGGTCGATGATGCACGCATGGTGATCTTGAATTTATTGAGTGCACAAGAACACGGCGCTGCGATTTATGCCCGTACCAAATTAATCAGTGCGGCACGTGTTGCCGGAAAATGGGAATGCGTGTTGGAAAACAGCATTACTAAAGAAACCAAAAAAATAGTTGCCCGCACGCTGGTGAATACTGCAGGCCCATGGGTTGCCGAAATGGACAAGATGATCAATGCAGATGCAAAGTCATCAAATAGACATGCAGCAGTCAAACTGGTGCGTGGCAGTCACATTATTGTGCCGAAGCTTTTTCCTGAAGCACATGCCTATATTTTGCAAAATGCGGATAAACGCATCGTCTTCATGATTCCGTACGAAGATGAATTTACACTGATCGGCACGACCGATGCGCCTCAGGAAAATATGGACAATGGTGCCCATATCACAGATGAAGAAGAAACCTATCTAATGACATCGGTGAACGGCTATCTGGCCAAACCGATTACACGTGACGATATTGTCTGGCGTTATAGCGGTGTACGGCCACTCTTTGATGATGAATCGGACAATCCATCTGCTGTCACGCGCGATTACAACTTGATTTTGCAAGATGATCAGAATGTACCTTGCGTGTCTGTTTATGGCGGCAAGATCACAACCTATCGCCGTCTGGCAGAGTCAGTTCTGGATGAGTTGAAACCGTGGTTGTCACCACTATCGCACCGCGCCTCATGGACAAAAGAGGAAGCATTGCCTGGTGGAGAATTCAAACGTGCTGATCGTACCGATGAACTGCATCGTCTACACCAGAAATATCCGGCAATGGATACCAACTATCTGGACAAATTATTTGCGCGCCATGGATTAAGAGCCCATATCATTTTAAAAGAAACCCAGACAATAGAAGAATTGGGCATCGATTTTGGTGGCGGTTTAAGGCAACGTGAAGTGGATTACCTGGCATTACATGAGTGGGCACATAATGCCGAAGACATTTTATGGCGCCGTACCAAGTGTGGCCTACATATGTCAGCAGAACAACAGGCAGCGTTTACAGAATATTTCGCTAGCAGTAAATACTAACACTACGGTGTCAGATTATTTGATTACATTTTAATTATTCAGAAGGATTGCGCGATGGCTTCAATTTCGCTAAAAGGCATTACTAAAAGCTGGGGTGATGCACAAGCTGTCAAAGGTATTGATTTCGAAGTGAAATCAGGCGACTTTGCTGTCTTGTTAGGCCCATCCGGTTGCGGGAAATCAACAACATTGCGTTTGATTGCAGGACTGGACACCCCGACTTCAGGCACAATTCATATCGGTGAACGCGATGTCACATTCCTGCCACCTGCACAACGTAAAATCGCCATGGTATTTCAATCCTATGCATTGTTTCCGCACTTGAATGTGCGTGACAATATTTTATTTGGTGTACGTGTGCGCAAAGAACCGAAAGAACATTTTGAATCACGTCTCAAACGTGTCGCAGATATTCTGGGCTTAAGCCATCTGCTCGATCGTCGCCCCGGTCAGTTGTCCGGCGGTCAGCAACAACGTGTTGCACTGGGGCGTGCCATTATTGCCGACTCCCCTGTCTGTTTGATGGATGAGCCATTATCCAATCTGGATGCGCAATTACGCCAGGAAATGCGTCGTGAAATCCGTGCATTGCAACAGCAACTGAACATGACCATGATTTATGTCACACATGATCAGACCGAAGCCATGAGTATGGCCGACCAGGTTATCTTGCTACGTGACGGTAAAATCGAACAAAATGCAGCCCCAGCAGAATTATATGCGCAGCCTGCATCCGTATTTGCCGCACGCTTTATCGGCACACCGCCCATGAATATTCTTTCACTGGAAAATACCCCTGCCGGCCTTGTCATTGAAGGTAGTCAAGGGCCCGCTGTGCTACCACACAACAGCGACGAAGCATGGCAGTTGGGCATTCGTCCGGAACATATCACGCTCACAGACAAAGGTGTTGCTGCTGTAGTCGAGAATATCGAATATTTTGGGGCTGACACCATTGTCGGTGCCAGAATTGGGAATGCGTCACTGTTGGTGCGCGCTCCGGGTCAATTGACCTTGAAAGTCAATGACTTGATTCAGCTTGGGTGGGATTCAAACCATCAGTATTTTTTTGATAAAAAAACAGGACTACGTCGTCAGTTAGCCTGATTAATCCATTCATCATTTATTCA